>NZ_JBIRUL010000011.1:0-273253 GCF_044335095.1 Streptomyces sp. NPDC020597
TCGACCAGCAGCGGCAGCGGATCCGACGCGGTCACATGCTCCCGCAGCGGAAACCGCGCCAGCACGGCGTCCACCTCCGGCGTCAACGCCGCGGCCAGCCGGGAAACGGCCGGGCGGCTCTCGTCGCGCAGCGCCTCGACGGCGATCAGCACCGCCTTGCGCTCCGGGCCGTTGGGCACACCGTCCGCCGCCCGCTCGTAGAGCCGGGCCCCCTCCTCGAGGACCGACTCCGTGTCCGTCCCGGCGGGCACCTTCACCCCGGCGTAGTGCCGCCATGTGGCGACGGGGTCCCCCCACGCCTCCACGGTGTACGTCCAGCGGCCGGTCGCGTCCGGGGTGACGTCCGCGCCCCAGCGGTCGGTCCCCGGGGCGAGTTCGCGCATCGGCGTCCACGGCCCCGGCTCGCCGCGCGGATCCCGCAGGACGACGTTGGCCGCGACGGCGTCGTGCCCTTCGCGGAACACGGTCGCCGAGACCTCGAACGTCTCGCCGACGACCGCCTTGGCGGGCCGGCGCCCCTGCTGGACCAGCGGACGGACGTCGAGGACGGGTATGCGCCCGACGGCGGTGGGTGCGGTGGGTGAGGTGACCGTGTGGGTCGCCGGGGGCCCGACGGCTTCACCGTGCCCGGCGGTCCGCACGGGCTCGGCGGGCTTCGCCGGCTTCGCGCTCCGGGAGCCCTTGGCGTCCTTGGAGTCCTTCGAGTTCTTCGGTTCCTTGGCGTCCCGGGCGGCCCGGGCGGCCCGGGCATCCTGGGCGCTCTGGGCGTCCTTGGAGTCCTTGGAGTCCTTGGAGGCCTTGGAGGCCTTGAGGTCCCTGGCGTCCTTGGGGGTCTTCTTGGGGGGTGTCGAGGGGTGGTGCCTGGCCGGCATGACCGCTCCTGTCCGCATCGAGGGGGGTGGGCGGATGGATGTGGTGGGAGGTGGGTCCTGCGAGGGAGTACCGGAGGAGCCTTCCACCCTGTGCGGGTGAGCAATCCGGCCCGTTGTTAACTCCTCACGTCGATATCCGACTCGGTGCGCCGGCGTCGTCGGGCGCACCACTGGCACCCTCTCGCGCGGGGCGAAGCCCCACAAGGTGGCCCAGCGGAGTGAAAGCGGGATTTTCGGCCCTTCGCCGCAGGGCTCCGGCCAGCCCCCGGCCGGGCCGACGTCGACGCCGGTACCGTCGTAGCAGACGTGGACGCACACTGCCGTGCGCCCATCAAGCGAACGCGCAACGCCGAGGTGGAATGTGAAGGCGATCCGTCGACTCACCGTCCGACCCCTCCTCCCCGAACCACTCCTGCAGCTCAGCGAACTGGCCCGAAACCTGCGCTGGTCCTGGCATGCGGAGACCCGCGACCTCTTCCGTTCCGTCGACCCCGAGCGCTGGGCCCGCTCGGACGGCGACCCGGTGAGACTGCTCGGAGGCGTGCCGCCGGCACGCCTGCTCGAACTCGCCGAGGACCGCCGTTTCCTGCGCCGTCTCGCGGCGGCCGCCGGCGACCTGCACGACTACGTGAGCGGCGACCGCTGGTACCAGGCGCAGCCCTCCTCCGCCGGACTCCCGGCCGCCGTCGCCTACTTCTCGCCCGAGTTCGGCATCACGGCCGCACTGCCCCAGTACTCCGGCGGCCTGGGCATCCTCGCCGGCGACCATCTGAAGGCGGCCAGCGACCTTGGTGTGCCGCTGATCGGTGTGGGCCTGCTCTACCGGCACGGCTACTTCCGTCAGACCCTCTCGCGGGACGGCTGGCAGCAGGAGCACTACCCGGTCCTGGACCCCAACGAGCTGCCGGTGACCCTCCTGAAGGAGGAGGACGGCACGCCCGCCCGGGTCTCCCTCGCCCTCCCCGCGGGCAGGCAGCTGCACGCCCGCGTGTGGCTGGCACAGGTCGGCCGGGTCCCGCTGCTGATGCTCGACTCCGACGTCGAGGAGAACGACCACGGCGAGCGCGGGGTGACCGACCGGCTCTACGGCGGCGGCAGCGAGCACCGACTGCTGCAGGAGATGCTGCTCGGCATAGGGGGTGTCCGGGCGGTGCGCACGTACTGCCGGCTGACCGGTCACGCCGAGCCCGAGGTCTTCCACACCAACGAGGGCCACGCCGGCTTCCTCGGCCTGGAGCGCATCGCCGAACTCGGTGATGAGGGGCTGGACTTCGACTCGGCCCTGGAGGCCGTGCGGGCCGGGACCGTCTTCACCACGCACACGCCCGTCCCGGCCGGCATCGACCGCTTCGACCGGGAGCTGATCGCCCGGCACTTCGGCCCCGACGCCGAGCTGCCCCGCATGGACGTCGACCGCATCCTGCGGCTGGGCATGGAGACGTACCCCGGCGGCGAGCCGAACCTCTTCAACATGGCCGTCATGGGGCTGCGGCTGGCGCAGCGCGCGAACGGGGTGTCGCTGCTGCACGGTCAGGTCAGCCGCGGGATGTTCGCCGGCCTGTGGCCCGGGTTCGACCCCGAGGAGGTGCCGATCACCTCCGTCACCAACGGCGTGCACGCCCCGACCTGGGTGGCCCCTGAGGTGCTGCGTCTCGGCGCCCGGCAGATCGGCGCCGAGCGTGCCGAGGACGCCCTCAGCGTCGGCGGCTCCGACCGCTGGGACTCCGTCGCCGACATCCCCGACCTGGACATCTGGGAGCTGCGCCGCGAGCTGCGCGAGCAGCTGGTGCTGGAGGCGCGGCGGCGACTGCGCGCCTCGTGGCGTCAACGGGGGGCGGCGAGCGCCGAGCTGGGGTGGATCGACGGCGTCCTGGACCCGGACGTCCTCACCATCGGCTTCGCGCGCCGGGTCCCGTCGTACAAGCGCCTGACGCTGATGCTGCGGGACCCGGACCGGCTGACGGAGCTGCTGCTGCACCCGGAGCGGCCCATCCAGATCGTCGTCGCGGGCAAGGCTCACCCGGCGGACGACGGCGGAAAACGCCTGGTGCAGGAGCTCGTCCGGTTCACCGACGACCCGCGGGTCCGGCACCGCATCGTGTTCCTGCCCGACTACGGCATGGGCATGGCGCAGAAGCTGTACCCCGGCTGCGACATCTGGCTCAACAACCCGCTCCGCCCGCTGGAGGCCTGCGGTACGTCCGGCATGAAGGCCGCGCTCAACGGCTGCCTCAACCTGTCCGTCCTGGACGGCTGGTGGGACGAGTGGTTCCAGCCTGACTTCGGCTGGGCCATCCCCACCGCGGACGGCGTCGGAACCGACCCGGACCACCGGGACGACATCGAGGCGGCGGCCCTCTACGACCTCCTGGAACAGCGCATCACGCCGCGCTTCTACGAGCGCGGCCGGGCGGGACTGCCCGACCGCTGGATCGAGATGGTCCGCCGGACCCTCACCCTGCTGGGCCCGAAGGTGCTGGCGGGACGCATGGTCCGCGAGTACGTGGAGCGGCTCTACACCCCGGCCGCCCACGCGCACCGGACGATGGTCCCCGGCACGGCGAGGGAACTCGCGGGCTGGAAGCAGCGGGTGCGCTCGGCCTGGCACGCCGTGGCGGTCGACCACGTGGAGACGTCGGCGGCCACGGTCTCGGCCGAGCTCGGCACGACCCTCGCGCTGCGGGTGCGCGTGCGCCTCGGCGAACTCACCCCCGACGACGTCGAGGTGCAGGCGGTGTCGGGCCGGGTCGACGAGGAGGACCGCATCACGGACGCGGCCACGGTCCCGCTGAAGCCGGCGGGCGGCCCGGACCTGGAGGGCAGGTGGGTCTACGAAGGCCCGCTGTCGCTGGACCGCACGGGCCCCTTCGGGTACACGGTCCGCATCCTCCCGGCTCATCGCCTGCTGGCGTCCGGCGCCGAACTGGGGCTGCTGGAGGCGCCGTCCGAGGAGGCGGTCGAAGGAGCGGGCGTCCTGCTGCGCTGACCCGACGCACGCGTCCCGCGCGCACGCGCCTCGGCCGGCGTTCCCGGAGGCGGCGCTGACCGGCCGGCCCGCCCGTGCACGCACCGCCGCCCGCCCGCACACCCGCCGCACCCGGTGGACGTGCGTGCGGGCGGCCGGCCGGCGGCTCGGAAATCTCTGGCCGGGTCACCGGCACGGCCGTTATGCTCCCCGCGATGACTACTCCTTCTGTCGACAGATCGGGGGACCCGTCCGCGCAAGGTGAGTGCTGATGACGACTCACCTCGCGAACGAGGACTCCCTGTTTTCCTTCTGGCCGCGTGTGCGCGAGTTCGCCGTGCCGGCCTCCATGATCGAGACCGCGACGGCGCGCCGCCTGACCGGCGACTGGGCGGGTGCCTGCGCCGCCGCGGGCGTGGACGTCGATCTGGACCTGCGAACCCTGGCGATCTCGCACGGCCGGGAGTTCGTCTCCCGGCTCCGCTCCGACCTGCGGCACCTGGCTCCCGACCTGCTGCGCTGGCATCTGCCGAGAATCGCCCCCGACGGGCTGCTGCGGCCCGGTCTGACCGTCGCCCTCGCGCGGTACGACGGCGCGGGGCGAGGCGGGCGTCCGGTGCATCTGGTGGTGCGCACTCCGCCCACCTGGGCGGACGCGGGCCAGCGGATCAGCCTGACCCTGTGGGAGGGATTCCGCGCGGGGCACGGCGCGGGCCCGGGCCATCCGCACCCCCACCCTCACCCCAGCCGGCGGTTCCGTCTGGACCTGCACCGGCACCTGTGGGACGCGCGCCGCTCGGGCGAGTTGCGCACGCGGTCCGGGGCGGCTGCGGCGAGGACGCCGGGTGAACCGGAGGACGTCGTCCGGCGGACTTCGCGCCTCGCCCTGCCCCCGGGCGCGGTGCCCGACGGCCGTACCGCCGCCGTCGACCGGTGGGCCGCCGAGGCGGACATCCTGCGCCGGGCCGAGGGCGGTTGCGGCGGCCCCGTCCTGGTGCGGCTCGGCGGACGGCGCCGGCTGATCCTGGAGACCGACGGGGGCGGGGACGGGGACGGTGGCGCCGGGCCGCCCGCACTGCGCGTCACGCCCGCCGGCGGCGGAGCCGGCGCCGCCTCGGCGACAGGTCCGGCGCTGCCCGTGCTGCCCGAAGCCGCCACCTGGACCCCGCCCGACCTGGAGCTGCTGCGCGCCGGCGCGATCGACGCCGGCCGGCTGCACCCGCTGGTCGCCGCGGCCCTGCTCCCGGACGTACGGCCGCAGGACCGCCGGGGGGCCGCCGACCGGCCGGGACAGCCGCGTTTCGTGGAGTGCCGCGGAGCGCGTCACCGGATCGGCCTGGTCGACGGAGTGCTCGTCCCGCTGGACCACGACCCGGCCGAACTCCGGCGGGAGGAACTCCTGGTCGCGTTGGGCGGAACCCCGTTGCCGTGCCTGCGGGCCGTCGACGAGGCCCACCGCCGCCCGGACTGTCTCACCGGCGTCCGCGAACGCCTCGTCCACGGCGACATCGCCGGCGCGCTGGCCGTCGTCGAAGGGCTGCTGGGCCCCGAGGCGCTGCTGCGCGACGGCGCGCTGCGGGACGAACTCGAGGCGGCCGCCCGGCGGCGGATCACCTACGGGCTGTACCGGGCCGGCCTGACCGGACCCGCGCCGCACCGACTCCCGCCGCGCGCACCCCGTCCGTCCGGGCTGCGCTCACGTCCCCGTCACACGGCCGGCCGCTGAACGGTCCGCCCGACGAACCCGGCGCGCCGCCCCTCTCACCACGTCCCTCCCGCTCTTCCCGGCCCGGTTCCGGCCTGCGCCCTTCTGACGATCCCGCACGACCCCTCTGACCCGCTCCCGCGAACCCAAGGTGATCACCATGCCCACGTACTCCCCGCCCGCCCTCGTCGCTACCGACCTTCCCCCCGACGCCCCCTCCCGACCGGGCGGCGCCTCGCCGTCGGACGCCCTGGACCGGCCCGACGACCCGGCCGCCCGACTGGACGTCGCCGCCGACCTCCTGGCCCTGTTGCGCGACTTCACCACCGAACCGCGACCCGACACCCAGCTCGAGGCCCTGACCCTCGCCGTGGCGGCCGACCTGCCCGTGCTGCTGTGGGGCGAGCCCGGCATCGGCAAGACCGCCGCGCTGACCCAGCTGGCCGCCGCCCTCGACCTTCCGCTGACCACCGTGATCGCCAGCGTGCACGAACCGTCCGACTTCTCGGGGCTGCCGGTCCTCGGCGACGACCCGGCGACGCAGGGCGTTCCGATGGCCCCGCCGGACTGGGCGGTACGTCTTGTGCGGGCCGGACGCGGACTGCTGTTCCTCGACGAGCTGTCCACGGCGCCGCCCGCCGTGCAGGCCGCGCTGCTGCGGCTGGTGCTCGAGCGGCGGATCGGCGCGCTGCGGCTGCCGCCCGGCGTGCGGATCGTGGCCGCCGCCAACCCGCGGTCCTCGGCGGCCGACGGCTGGGAGCTGAGCCCGCCGCTGGCCAACCGGTTCGTCCATCTGCAGTGGACCCACGACCACGAGGTCGTCGTCCGCGGTCTCGGCGGGACCTGGCCCCGGGCGACCCTGCCCCGGCTCGACCCGGCGAAGCTGCCCGAGGCCGTCGACTTCGCGCGCCGGGCGGTGTGCGCACTGCTGGCCGCCCGCCCCACGCTCGTTCACCGGCTGCCCAGCGGCGAGACCCGCCGCGGCGGCGCCTGGCCGTCGCCGCGCAGCTGGGAGATGACCCTGCACCTGATCGCCTTCGCGACCGCGGCGGGCTCCTCCCGGGACGTGCTGTCGCTGCTGGTGAGGGGCGCCGTCGGCGACGGGCCGGGGCTGGAACTGCTGGCGAGCCTGGACCGGATGGACCTGCCGGACCCCGAGGACCTGCTCGCCGATCCGGCCGGCGCGGAGCTGCCCCAGCGGGGGGATCTGCGCCAGGCGACGCTGGACGCGGTGGTGGCGGCGGTCCGGTCCCGCCCGGACCGCCCACGCTGGGACGCGGCGTGGGCGCTGCTGGTGCGGGCGGTCGAGACCGGGGCCCCCGACCTGGCAGTGGTCCCCGCGACCACCTTGGCCGCGCTGCGCCGCGACGACTGGGAGGTCCCCGCGTCGATCGAGGGCCTGGCCGGCGCGGTGGCCCTGTCCCGGCGTGCGGACCGGGCGGCGGCGCGCACGAAGGCACGGGACGCCGGCACGACGAAGGCGGCCCGATGAGCACGGCGGGTCCGGCGGGTACGGGTACGGGTGCGGGCGCGGTGACAGGGGCGGCCGCGGCGTCCGGCGGGCCGGTGGACGCCGGGGTCCCGGCCGGCGCGGAGAAGGGCGCGCCGGTGGGCGCGCGAAGTCCGGCGGCCCTGGCAGCCCGCGCGCCGGCGGCCGCGCGGCGGGCGGCCGGTGGCACGGCGGCCGACACGCCGTTGGACATGGACAAACTGCTCGCGGCCCGGCTGTACGCCGCCCGCGCCCGCCCCTACCTCGCCACGGCCCTGTTCGCCCTGCACATCGTTGCGTCACGGCAGGTGCCGACGATGGGCGTGGACCGGTACTGGCGGTGCTACGTCTCGCCCGGGTTCGTCGACCGGATGCCGGTCGAGGATCTGGCGGGGGTGTGGGTGCACGAGGTGTCGCACCTGCTGCGCGACCATCACGGCCGCAGCGACCGCCTCGCGAGGGAACGCGGCCTGACCGGGCCGGGGGAGCGGCTGCGGATGAACATCGCCGCGGACTGCGAGATCAACGACGACGCGTACGGGGACGGGCTGGTCGAGCCCGCGGGCGCCGTCACCCCGGCCTCGCTGGGGTTGCAGGACGGCGAGCTCATGGAGGACTACCTGCGTCAGTTCCGGCTCGGACCGCGCACGGAGCGCCTGTCCTGGCTGGACTGCGGCAGCGGCGCGGACGGCCGGGAACGGGACTGGGAACTCGGCCCCGACGGCGCGGACGGCCTCAGCGAGCAGCAACGGGACGCCGTCCGGTTCCGGGTGGCGCAGGGCATCAGGGGACGGCCGGGGTCGGCGCCGAAGCAGTGGAAGAGGTGGGCGGAGGAGGCCTTCCACCCGCCGCAGCCCTGGCGGGAACTGCTGGGCGCGGCGGTCCGTTCGGCGGCCTCGGGTCCGGGAGCGGGTGAGGACTACAGCTACGGCCGTCCCGCGCGCCGCTCGGCCTGCCTGCCCGGCGTCGTCCTGCCGAGCCTGCGACGCCGGCCGCCCCGGGTCTGCGTCGTCGTCGACACGTCCGGTTCGGTCAGCGACGCCGAGCTGGGCAGTGCGCTCCTCGAGGTCGCGGCCATCTCCCGTGCCGTGGGCGGCCGTCGCGACCTGGTCTCCGTCGTGCCGTGCGACGCGTCGGCCGGCATGGTGCACACCCTGTGCCGCGCCGAGGGCATCCCGCTGGTGGGCGGCGGCGGCACGGACCTGCGCACCGGCTTCGCCAGGGCCCTGCGGACGAACCCCCGCCCCGACGCGATCGTCGTCCTCACCGACGGTCAGACGCCCTGGCCCGAGACCCGCCCGTCGTGCCGCACGGTGATCGGCCTGTTCCCCCGCGACCGCACCCGCTACAACGAGACGAACCCCGACTACGTCCCCGACACCCCGCCCGCCTGGGCCCGGGTGGTGGAGATCGGGACGACGGGAGGCAGGGGGTGAGCACCCAACGCTGCGCCCAACTCCCTTGCCGCACACGGCCGTCGTGCACGGCGAAGCGCCTGGGTCCTGAACATCGACGGTGCGGGCAAACTGCGCGGCAGGTTCTATCTGACCGGTGGCGTGTCCGCCACGCCCGTCACCTCACCGAGCGCGGTCACCGACGGCGAATGGCACCACGTCGTGCTGTCGGCGGCCGCAACCTCCCAGAACCTTGACCAGGACGGGGTGAAGCTCGGCTCGATCAGCGGGGCCGTAGCCGACCAGACGCGCACCCGCGCCTTCCTCGGTGCCGGCTACGCCAACGGCGGCTGGATGGATCTGCCCGCCGCCACCTACTACTTCAACACCGCGTACACCTACTACGACGACGGCCTCGCGGCCACCACCACCGCCAAGCAGGTCACCCAGGCCGACGACACCCGGCACGACATCGTGCTGGAGTCCAACACCTATGACCCGGCGGGCAACCTCACCCAGCAGATCACCGGCGGCGGCAAGACCGTTGAGACGTACACGGTGGACGCCCTCGGCCGCACCCTCACCAGCACCCTGGACCCCTCCGGCCTCAACCGCACCACGACCCTCGCCTACGACGGCGACGACCGCGTGACGGAACAGACGCAGTCCATCTCCGGGACCAGGAAACTCACCACGACCTCCGAGTACGACACGACGGGCAACGTCACCAGGCAAACCGTCACTGACGGCACCGGCACCCACACCACGACCGCCACCTACGACGACCGCGGCCTGCCCCTGACGGCGGTCAGCCCCCGCGGCAACGCCCCCGGCGCCGATCCGGCCGCGTACACCGCCGTCTCGCGCTACGACGCACTGGGCCGTCCGGTGCAGCAGACCGCGCCGGCGGTGCAGACGGAGGAGAACGGCGCCACAGCCTCCACCACCAGGCCGAGCACCCTCACCGGCTACAACACCTTCGGCGAGGTCACCCACACCCGCGACGCCCACGGCAGGACGACCAGCACGGAGGTCGACCGCCTCGGCCGCACCACCGCGGTGACCCTGCCCGACTACACCCCGCCGGGCTCCACCACCGCTCTGACGGCGACCGCGCGCACCACGTACACCGCACTCGGCCGGCCGCGGACGGCGACGGACCCCCTGGGCCGCGTCACCCGCTACGCCTACGACCAGTTCGGGCAGCTGACCGCCCAGACCGACCCGGCGGCAGACGCCGCGGCGGCGATGACGGCGGAGACCGACTCGGACCTGCTCAATCCCACGAGCGCGGACGGCGGCGGTGTCACCCGTGCCACCTGGACCCCGACCGGTCACCAGTTGTCCGTCACCGGCCCGACCGGCGCCCGCACCGAGGCCACCTACGACGAGCTCGGCAGGCAGCTGACCGCGACGACGGTCGAGCGCTACCCGAGCGCCGCGAACCTGGTCAGCCGCTTCACGTGGGACGACGCGAGCAACCAGATCACGTCGACGACGCCGTCGGGTACCGCCACGACGAGCACGTACAACGTGGCCGGTGAGCCGAGGACCGTGACGGATCCGGCCGGTACGACCAGGTTCGAGTACGACGGCCTCGGCCGCCGGACGGAGACCACGGACGCGACCGGCCGCCGCACGACCACCTCCTACGACGCGCTCGGCGACGTCACCGCCACCACCGACTACGGCACAGGCGCCACCGCCCTGCGCACCGCGACCGCCGAGTACGACGCGGAGGGCAACCGCACGGCGGTGGTCCCCGCGGGGAGCAAGGCCCGGTCGACGTACGCGTACGACGCCCTGGGACGCATGACGACCCAGACCGAGCCGGTCACCGCGACGGCGTCGATCACGACGTCGCTCGGCTACGACGCCGAGGGCAACCTCACCCGTCTGACGGACGGACGCGGCGGCAAGACCGTCTACACGTTCAACAGTTGGGGCCTGCCCGAGTCGACGATCGAGCCCTCCACACCCGCACACCCGAACCCGGCCGACCGCACCTGGACGACCGTCTACGACAAGGCCGGCCAGGCAGTGACGGACCTCCTGCCGGGCGGCGTGAAGCGCGAGCGCACCTTCGACGGCCTGGGCCGTCTGACGAAGGAGACAGGTACGGGCGCGGAGGCGTCCACGGTGACCCGCACCCTGGAGCACGACCTGGCCGGGCGTCTGACCGCGACAGGCACGGCGGACGGCGTCACCCGCAACACCTACACGTACAACGACCGTGGCGCACTGCTGACCGCCGAAGGCCCGGGAGGCACTGCCGCCTACGCCTACAACGCCGACGGCAACATGACACGACGCACCACCACGGCAGGCGCCACCGACTACACCTACGACGCCGCAGGCCGCATCGACACCGCCCGCGACTCGATCACCGGCAACGACGTCCTGTACGACTTCGACGCCGCAGGCCGCCCGAGCATGGAGCAGTACGCCACGAGCCCGACGGGCACGGGGCCGTACGCGGTCACAGCCAAACGCACTTACGTCTACGACGAGTTGGGCCGAATGAAGTCGGATGCCGTCGCCTCTGCTGACGGGGCGACGAGCGTGGCCTCGACGGCGTACGGCTACGACCTGGACGACAACCTGACGTCGAAGACGACGACGGGCACGGCAGGCGCGGGGAGCAACACGTACACCTACGACTTCGCGAACCGTATGACGTCATGGGCGAAGGACGGCGCGGCGCCGACATCGTACGAGTGGGACGCCGCAGGCAACCGTACGAAGGCGGGCGCGACGACGGCGACCTTCGATGCCCGCAACCGTCAGCTGACGGACGGCACGACGGCGTACACGTACACGGCGCGAGGCACCCTGTCCTCGACCGACACCGGCAGCGGGCCGGCACGCTCACTCACCTTCGACGCCTTCGAACGCAAGATCACCGACGGCGGCGCGACCTACTCGTACGACTCCCTGGACCGCGTCCAGACCCGAGGCGCGACGACGTTCACCTACGACGGAGGCTCCAACAACCTCGCGGGCGACGGCACGACCGCCTACAACCGCACACCCGACGGTGCCCTGCTCTCCCTCGCCACCGGCACGACCAAGCAGTGGGCCCTGACCGACCAGCACACCGACCTGGTCGCCGGCCTGACGGCGAACGGCGCCTCGGTGACCGGCTCGACCTCCTACGACCCCTTCGGCAAGGAAACAGCGACCAACGGCACCACCCCGGCGATCGGCTACCAGTCCGGCTGGACCGACCCGGCGAGCGGCGACGTCAACATGGCGGCCCGCTGGTACCAGCCGGGAACAGGATCCTTCACCTCACGTGACACCTGGCAACTGGCCCCGACGCCATCGGTACAGAGCAACCGCTACACCTACGGCAACGGTGGACCGCTCAACGGAACCGACCCCAGTGGGCATTGCTTCTGGGATGCATGCGCCGTAGAGGCCTACGGCACGGCTGTCGTCTTGACAGCCCTGGCCGGCTATGCCTCCTACCAACTTCAGCACTCCAGCTGGTCCTACAGCTCGTCATGGGACTGGTCGTGGGGAAGCTCCTCCACGACGAGCCACAGCACAACCAGTAGTCATGTCCTGTCGCAGTCGTACGCAGGCAGCATGTCCAGCGCGATATCGGCTCAGGCCAACGCCATGCGCGCCGGCGTCGGCAGCTCCGGTCTCGTCTCTACAGGTACCGGTGCCAACACCTACAACTACGCCTGTACCTACTCCTGCGGCGGTAGAACAGCGGCCGCGCAACCCCGGGTCGTTCGCCCGCCCAAGCCGCCCATCGACCAGAACCCCAACAACGGCAAACACCCCAGGCCCGCCCCCACACGACCCACACCAAAACCCGATTGGGATCCGAACGGTGGCAAGTGGAAGCCCGGCGACATCGTCAAGCTGGTCGTCGGTGCCGCACAGATGCTTGACTTGTCAGACGATGAGCAATACACGCCGGACACTCACGCAGCCCCGGGAACGAATCCCGGCAGTGACGGCACCTCTGGTGAGAGCCGCAACAGTCAGGACTGTCGTCGCGACGGCAAAGGCTGGGTGGACTACGGCGATGCGGACAGCGCGCACGGTGACCGTGCCACGGGTGTGGAGGCGTGCCTGGACAGTGCCTATCTCACAACGCACCCGGGAACTAAGACCGACCCGGACAAGGTGACTCCCCCCGGATACGAGTGGGCCCGAAAATATGCGGGCTATCTTGGCAACCGGCCGCCCGGTCAGTGGGTCAATGCCTGTCACCTCCTGGGCAAGGATCTGAGCGGTGACGGCCTGCGACCGGGAAACCTCTCCACCTGTTCCCGGTCGGCGAACGCCAACCGTATCTCCCCGAATGACCCCGGCATCACTGACCACATGTACTCCTACGAGAAGCAGGTCAAGGAAGCGATTGACGCAGGTCAGGTAGTGCATTACCGGGTGAAGCCTGTCTATATGGGACCCAGGACGGTGCCGGTCGCATACGAGATGTCTGCGGCAGGAACCCTCAACGGCAAGCCCGGCCTGTCGCTGGAAAATGTCGTGCCGAACATGATGTACAGCAACAAGTTCAAGAACTGGTCGAACATCGGCACGGTGAGTTATGTGGGGAAGCCCGTCCCGACCGGGCCCACGCCGTAGGGGCCGCGGTCTGCCGCGCAAGGAAAATTAAAGGATGGAGTGCATCGTGAACGACTCGCTGGGAAAGTTGACGGAGGCCGTATTCCTCCTCCACGAGGGGGGAGCGGCAGGGGACGCGGTCGACTGGCAGGCCGCGGCCGCCAAACTGGGCGTGCCGACGTTTCCCAGTGACTACCTGCGGTTCGTCGCCGTCTTCGGCGCCGGGTCGTTCGAGGATTCGCTCTTCGTGTCTATCCCGCGCCCGGATAATTCCGCCGCACCCCTGGATGTGACGCGGCTGCCCGCCGACGTCCTGGAATCGGCGTCCATGAGTGACTGGCAGAGTCCTGGTGCCCGCTCCCAATACCCCTTGTCGGACATGCTCGTCTGGGGCCAGACGAACGGCGCCGACGCGTTGTGCTGGGTCACCACGGACCCGGACCCGGAAAGTTGGCCGGTGGCGGTCTGGGCACGTCAGGACCGAGGCTGGGCCGTTCATGAATGCGGAATGACGGAGTTCCTCGTGCGTGTTCTGCGCGCCGACTTCGATGAGTGCCCACTCAGCGTCACCACACTGTGGGGCCGGGGCACAGCCCGTTTTCTGAACTTCAGGGACGAGGAACGGTTCCTTGACGAGGGCGTGGACCCTTGGACCGGCGAGTCCATGGACCCCTTCGCGGGCCTGTGAATCCCGCCCGGGACCGAGCAGTAAGAAAGGGGGTTCGACGAGGTTTCGAGGAGCAGGCAGGGTGAGGCGCAACGAGCGCGACCACCGACGGCTCGGCATGGAGTATGGCCGAATGCGAGAGGGCGGCATGGGCGCCGTTCGCACGGTGCCGAGCGTCGCTCGAAGTCGGCCGCGGAGCGGCCCGTCGTCCCTGCTGCGGCCGGCCTGCGCTGCCGGTTCGCCCGGGCCGCCGGTCACGACTCCCCGTCCCCGCACAGCTCGCGCAGGACCCTGCCGCAGCGGCGGGCGTAGGCCTGTTGGAGGCCTCTGGTGGCCGGGCCGGCGGCCCTGGTGTACCACTTCGCGGGGCGGCTGAACGCGGTGACCGTCAGCCAGACCGTGCCGTCTCCCGTGCGGTCGACGACGAAGGACTCCTCGCCGCGTTCGGGGTGGCCGGGGAGGGTGCCGTAGGCCCAGCCGGCGCGACGGGGTTCGTCCACCGTCCAGACCACGCGGCAGGGGGCCTTGATGACGCCGGCCAGGGTGACGGTGACGTCGACGTCGGGGGCCGCCCGGTCCGCCGTGGCGTCGATGCCGACGCCCAGGGCGCGGTGCATCTGCCACGTCATGACGGCGTCGGCGGCGCGCCGGAAGACGTCGTGGCCCTCGCCGAGGCGTGCGCGGACGTGGAGGGGGTGGAAGCCCTCAGGGCAGGAGCCGGGGCGGTCGCGCGTCGCGCCGACTTCGTCGTACGTGAAGTCCTTCGAAGACATGGGAGCCAATGTAGGACGGCACCCGGGACCGCCTTCGTCCCGGGTGCCGCCTTACTCACTTGCTTGTGGCCGGGTCAGTTGACGTTGATCGCCGACCAGGCCGCCGCCACGGCCTTGTACTCGGCGCTGCCGGTGCCGCCGTACAGCGCCGAGGCCGCCGAGAGGGTGCCGGTGCGGGCTTGCTTGTAGGTGGTCGTCGACGTGAAGTACGTCGTCAGCGCCTTGTACCAGATCTGCAGCGCCTTGTCGCGGCCGATGCCGGTGACCGTGGAGCCGTTGGACGTCGGGGAGTTGTAGCTCACCCCGTTGATCGTCTTCGCGCCGCTGCCCTCGGACAGCAGGTAGAAGAAGTGGTTGGCGGGGCCCGACGAGTAGTGCGGGTCGAGGCCGGACACGGCGGAGGACCAGTAGTCCTTGGATCCGCCGTCCTTGCTCGGCTTGTCCATGTAGCGCAGCGGGGTGCCGTCGCCGTTGATGTTGATCTTCTCGCCGATGAGGTAGTCGCCCTTGTCGGACGCGTTGTTGGCGAAGAACTCCACACCGGTGCCGAGGATGTCGGAGGTGGCCTCGTTCAGACCGCCGGCGTCACCCGTGTACTCCAGGCCCGCGGTGACCGAGGTCAGACCGTGGCTCATCTCGTGGCCGGCCACGTCCAGCGAGGTCAGCGGGTGGGTGTTGCCGTCGCCGTCGCCGTAGGTCATGCAGAAGCAGTCGTCGTCCCAGAAGGCGTTGACGTAGGCGTTGCCGTAGTGGACGCGGGAGTAGGCGGCCTTGCCGTCGTTCCTGATGCCGCTGCGGTTGAAGGTGCTCTTGTAGAAGTCCCAGGTCATCTGGGCGCCGTAGGCGGCGTCCACGGCGGCGGTCTGGTCGCTGGTGGAGCTGGAGGCCGTGCCGGTGCCCCACACGTCGTCCGCGTCGGTGAACAGGGTGCCGGTCGAGGAGGACGTGCTGCGCGCCTTGTTGTAGGTCTTGTGGCCGCCGCGCGTGCCGTCGGTCAGGTTGTACGTCGAGCCCGACTTGGTCGTGTTGAGGGTGACCGAGCCCGAGTAGAAGCTCTTGCCCGTGCCGGTCTCGATGGCCTGGTGCTCGTAGAGCTTCTTGCCGGTGGTGGCGTCGGTGATGACGTGCAGCCTGCTCGGGGTGCCGTCGTCCTGGAGGCCGCCCACGACGGTCTCGTAGGCGAGGGTCGGGGTGCCGCTGCCGGCCCAGATCACCTTGCGGGGGGCCTGGTCTGCGGCGGAGGCCTCCGAGCCCGCGGCCTTGGCGGCGGTCAGCGCCTGCTTCTGGACCTTGGCGGTGGCGACCTGCGGGGTGAGCGTGGAGACCTTGATGGCGGCCGAGACGGCCTTGGTCACGCTCTGGGCGCCGGAGGGGGCGCGGTGCACGACGAGGTCGCCGCCGAGGACCGGCAGGCCCGCGTAGGTGCGCTCGTAGCGGGTGTGGACCGTGCCGTCGACGTCCTTGACGACGTCCTTGACGATCAGCTTCTCCTGGGCGCCGAGGCCTATGGACTTGGCGGTCGCGGGCGCGTCGGACTGCTGCTGCTGGATCAGCGTGGTGCGGGCCGCGGAGGACAGCTGGACCGGGGCGCCCTGCAGGGCGGCCCTCGCGCCGGAGGCCGCCGGGGTCTGGGCGGCGGCGCTGCCGGTGGTCAGACCGGTGGTGACCAGGGCTCCGGCCGCGACGGCGGTGGCGATGGCCAGAGTGGTGCGCTTGTGACGCGCGTAGAGGGAGGTCACACAAGCTCCTTCATGTGGGGGGTCCGGGCGGCGTGGGGCGGCCGCCCGTGACGGGTGTGAAGTTGTGCGGCGGGTGAACGAAGACTGACATCCGGGCGCGTACATGTCAGGACCCCGAAGTGATGTTGGCCGAAAATCGACTGTCTGGTGAACATTGCAGGCACGTAAACGGGGTTGAGCTGTGGTAAAGCGGCAACAGGACGTGGGTAAGGGGCGGGCAAAATGGGGACGCCGCCCCGGGGAGGCGAGGCCTCCGGAGCGGCGTCCTGTGCGGTGCCTTTCACGCGGCTGTGCGCGGCCCGTACGGAGCCTGTGGCCTACGGGAAGGTGAGCTTCCAGCTGTTGATGTAACCGGTGTCCTGGGCCGCGTTGTCCTGGACCCTCAACTGCCAGACACCGTTGGCGACCTCGGACGAGGCGTTCACCGTGTACGTGGTGTTGAGGTTGTCCGTGCTGCCGCCGGTGCCGTACGCCTTCAGCGTGTAGGCCGTGCCGTCGGGGGCGATCAGCTGCACCCGGAGGTCGCCGATGTAGGTGTGCACGATGTCGACCGCCACCGCGAGGTTCGACGGCGCGTTGCCGGTGCGGCCGGAGACGGTGATCGACGAGTTGACCGCCGCGCCGTTGTCCGGAATCGATACGTCGGCCGTGTTCTCGAAGGAGGTGCCGCCACCCCCGCCGCCGCCCGATCGCGCGCCCACCGCGATACCGGCCCACGCGTCCTGCACCGCCGCGTACTCGGCGGAGGTGGTGCCGTACAGCTCACCGGTCGCCGCGAGGGTGCCGGTGCGGGCGCCCGCGTACGTCGTGTTGGAGGTGAACTTCGTCGTCAGCGCGCGGTACCAGATCTGCAGTGCCTTGTCGCGGCCGATGCCGGTGACCGGAAGTCCGTCCGCGGTGGGCGAGTTGTAGCTGACGCCGTTGATGACCTTGGCGCCGCTGCCCTCGCTCAGCAGGTAGAAGAAGTGGTTGGCGGGGCCGGACGAGTAGTGCGGGTCGAGGCCTCCCACGGTGGACGACCAGTTGTCCCTGGACGCGCCGTCCTTGCTGGGCTTGTCCATGTAGCGCAGCGGGGTGCCGTTGCCGTTGATGTTGATCTTCTCGCCGATGAGGTAGTCGCCCACGTCGGAGGAGTTGGCCGCGAAGAACTCCACCCCCGTGCCGAAGATGTCCGACGTCCCCTCGTTGAGGCCGCCGGCCTCGTTGCTGTAGTTCAGCTTCGCGGTGACCGAGGTGACGCCGTGGCTCATCTCGTGGCCGGCCACGTCGAGGGAGGTCAGCGGATTGGCGTTGCCGGAGCCGTCGCCGTACGTCATGCAGAAGCAGGCGTCGTCCCAGAACGCGTTCACGTAGGCGTTGCCGTAGTGCACCCGCGAGTAGGCCCCGGCGCCGTCGTTCTTGATGCCGCTGCGGCCGAAGGAGGACTTGTAGAAGTCCCAGGTGGCCGCCGCGCCGTAGTGGGCGTCGGCGCCCGCGGTGGCGGCGTTCGACGTGGTGCCGTTGCCCCAGGTGTCGCTGGTCTGCGAGAACAGCGTGCCGGTGCCCGACGAGCCGCGGTTGAGGTTGTACGTCTTGTGGTTGCCGCGCGTGCCGTCGGTCAGCGTGAAGTTCGAACCCGACTGGGTCGTCCCGAGGGTGACCTGGCCGCTGTACTGGGTGTTGCCGATGCCCGTCCTGACGCCCTGGTACTCGAAGAGCTTCGCGCCGGTGGCCGCGTCCGTGATGACGTGCAGCTGGTTCGGCGTGCCGTCGTCCTGGAAGCCGCCGACGACGGTCTCGTACGCCAGGGTGGGCTTGCCGCTCGCCGCCCAGATGACCTTGCGGGGCGCGGAGTCGGCCGTGGAGCTGGTGCCGCCGAGGGCCTTGGCGCGCTTGACCGCCTGCTGCTCGGCGGCCGCCGCGGTGACGCTCGGAGTGAGCCCGGGGACCTTGATCGTGGCGTTCGTCGCCTTGATGACGCCCTTGGCGGCGCCGGACGCGGCGGTGTCGACGATCAGGTCGCCGCCGAGGACCGGGAGGCCCGCGTAGGTGCGCTCGTAGCGGGTGTGCAGGGTGCCGTCGGCGTCCTTGACGACGTCCTTGACGGCCAGCTTCTCCTGCGAGCCGAGGCCGAGGGACGCGGCGGTCTGCGCGCTGGAGGCGTCCGCGGCGCGGATCAGCTCGGTGCGCTGGGACGGGGAGAGCGCGAGGGCCGTGTGGGCCGGGTTGCCCTTGCCCGCCGCCTGCGGCGCCTTCTCCGGGGCGGCGGTCGCGGCGCCGGACTGCACGGCGGCGGCTATGAGCGCGGAGACGCCGACGAGGGCGACGACCGCGGCACGACGGGAGGGGCTGTGGGGGGTGCGTCTGCGAGAGGGACTGCTGCTCAACACTGACTCCTTCTGCGCGGCCGCGGATCACGCGGCCAGGGGAGACCCGACGGCGGGTGGGCCGTACGGGCACGACAAAGGCGGTACGCAGAACAAAGGCGGAACGTGGAGCGTGCGCGTAACTGTGGGGTTGCTGTGAACCAGCAGAGGGAAGAGTGGCAGTGGATTGCGCTGTCTGTCAGGAGCGCGTCAGAAAGTTGGCCGGAAACGGTCCGTTGTCCGGTAGTCGGTGTTCGATATACGGAGTTTTCGCATGCGTCGCTCCGCCCCCACCCGTTTCTCGGGGCGCGCCCTCACGACCCCCCGTGCCAGGTACGCCACAGTGCCGCGTACGCGCCGCCGTCCGCCACCAGCGCCTCGTGCGTGCCGAGTTCCGTGAGACGGCCGTCCTCCATCACCGCGACCCGGTCCGCGTCGTGGGCGGTGTGCAGCCGGTGGGCGATGGCGATGACCGTCCGGCCGCGGAGCACCGCCGCCAGCGCCCGCTCGGTGTGCCGGGCCGTCGTCGGGTCCAGCAGCGCGGTCGCCTCGTCCAGGATCAGCGTGTGCGGGTCCGCCAGCACCACCCGGGCCAGGGCGAGCTGCTGCGCCTGCGAGCCGTCCGCCGTGCGGCCACCGCCGCGGCCCAGCTCGGCGTCGAGACCGCCCGGCAGTTCCCGCACCCAGTCGGCGGCGCCGACCGCGGCCAGCGCCGACCACAACCGCGCGTCGTCCGCCGTGGGTTCGGCGATCAGCAGGTTGTCGCGGACCGTGCCGATGAAGACGTGATGCTCCTGCGTGACCAGGACGACCTGTCGGCGCAGCGTCTCGGGCGCCAGCGCGGCGACGGGCGCGCCGCCCACCGTCACCGTGCCCGCGCTCGGCGCGTCCACGCCCGCCAGCAGCCGGCTCAGCGTGGTCTTGCCCGCGCCGGACGGGCCGACGATCGCGAGCCGCTCCCCGGGCCGCACCGTCAGGTCGACCCCGCGCAGCACCTCGCCGCCGCGCTCGTAGGCGTACCGCACACCCCTCACGTCGATCCGGTCGTCCACCGGCGCCGGCGCCGGCGTCCGCCCGCCGTCCCGCTCCGTGCGCGGCGCCCCCGCCAGACCCTCCACCCGGGCGAACGAGGCCCCGCTGCTCTGCAGTTGTTCGACGCGCACCAGGATCTGGTCGAGCGGCTCGGTGAACTGCCGCAGATACAGCGTGGCCGCCACCACCGCGCCCAGACTCATCGCCCCGCGCGCGTGCAGCGCGCCCCCCAGCAGCAGCACCCCCGCCACCGGTAGCGAGTACGACGTCTCGACGACCGGGAAGAACACCGTGCGCAGGTAGAGCGTGTGGAAACGGGAGCGACGCGAGATCTCCAGCGCGTCACGGTTCGCCGCGGTCCGCCGCCGCTCGAGCCGGAACGCCTCCACCGTGCGCGCCCCGGACGCCGTCGCCGCGACGATCTCGGCGACCTCGGAGTCCGCCGCGCCCTGCGCCAGATAGCCGGCCCGCGCCCGCCGCAGATACCAGCGCAACGCGAACCAGATCGGCGTCAGCGCCAGCACCCCGACGACGCCGAGCAGCGGATCGATCACGAACACCGCGCCGAGCGTGAACAGCGCCTGGACCGTGCAGACCAGCAACTCGGGCCCGGCGTCGCGCAGGGTGGTGCCCACGGCCGCGACGTCGGCGGTGCCGCGGGTGGTCAGATCGCCGGCGCCGGCCCGCTCCACGACCGACGCGGGCAGGGCGAGCGCCCGCTCGACGAACTCCTCACGTACCCGCGCCAGCGTGCGCTCGCCGAACCGGTGCCCCGCGTACCGGGCCCAGCGCGCCAGCAGCAACTGCGCCGCCGCGCACACCAGGATCGCCGCCGCCAGCCGGTCGACGGGCCCGACGCCGTGCCCGGCCCGCACCTCGTCGATGATCCGCCCCAGCAGCCACGGCCCGGCGAGCCCGGCCCCGGCGGCGAGCACGTTCAGGGCGAGCGCGGCGGCGAACGCCCGCCGGTCGGCCCGCACCAGCCGCAGCACCGCCCGCCGCACGTCGGCGCGCCCGGCGACGGGCAGCCGCCCCGCGGGAGCGCCGCCGTCGGCTGACGTGGTGGTCGCCGTCATCGGGTCGCCTTCCCGTTCCGGGCCGTCGCCGTCGCCGTCATCGGGTCGCCTCCTGGTTCCCGGCCGCGGTCGTCACCGGACGGCCTCCTGCGTGTCGTCGGCGTCACGGGTCACCAGCGCGCGGTAGCCGGGCTCCCGCCGCAGCAGGTCGCGGTGGCTGCCGGTCGCGGCGACCTTCCCGTCGACCAGGTAGTGCACCGTTTCCGCTCGGTCGAGGACCAGCGGGGAGGTGCTGGTGACGAGCGTGGTGCGGCCCGCCCGGTACGCGTGCAGCCGTTCCGCGACCGCCGCCTCCGTGTGCGCGTCGAGCGCCGACGTCGGCTCCACGGCCAGCAGCACCTCGGGGCCGGCGAGCAGGGCCCGCACCAGCCGTACCCGCTGCCGCTGGCCGCCCGAGAGGCTGCGGCCCTGCGCGGTCACGGGCGAGTCGAGCCCCTCGGGCAGGCCCTGCACGATGTCGTCGGCCGCGGCCGCCCGCACCGCCCGCGCGATCTCCGCCGCCGAGGGCGCGCCTCGTCCGCAGACCGCCTCGCGCAGGGTCCCGGCGAACAGGTCGGCCTCGTGGTCGGCGACCAGGATGCGGGCCCTGACCTGCTCCAACGGCAGGGCGTCCAGCCGTCGTCCGCCCCAGGTGGCGTCCGAGGGCCCGAATCGGCCCAGCCGGTCCACGACGGCCGTCACCTCCGAGTGGCGTCGCCCGGCCAGCGCGGTCAGCCGGCCCGGGGCCACCCGCACACCCGACTGCGGGTCGTGCAGCACCGACGGCTCGGCGGGCGCGTCGCCGGTCCCGGTGTCCGGATCGGGCTCCGTGCGCAGCAGCCGTACGACGCGCCGGGCGGCCACCACACCCCGGCTCAGCTGGTAGCCCATGTCGACGAGGAACGCCACCGGGCCGACCAGGACGGCGACATAGCCGTACACCGACACCAGCTCGCCCACGGTCAGCTCGCCCCGGGCGGCCAGCCGGGCCGCGAGCCAGGTCACCGTGGCGAGGAACAGCGTGGGCAGGCCCACGCCGAGCGCCTGCATCCAGCTGGTGACCGCGCCGACCCGGTAGCCCTGCGCCCGCAGCCGCTGCGAGTCCCGGGCGAAGGAGTCCGCGAACAGCTGCTTGCCGCCCAGTCCGTTGAGCACGCGCAGCCCGCCCGCGAGGTCGCCGATCCGCGCGGTCAGCACCCCCTGCCGCTCCCGGTACTCCGCCTCCGTGCCCTGCAGCCGCGCCATCAGCGGCCCGACCAGCACCGCGATCACCGGCATCCCCAGCAGCACGACGGCCGCCAGCGTCGGTGACACGGACAGCAGGAGGCCGGCGACGAACACGTACACCACGAGCGAGCCGACGCCGGGCCCGACCACCGTCAGCGCACCCGCGATGGTGTGCACGTCGCCCACCCCGATGGTGACGACCTCCCCGGCCCCCGACCGGCGCTGCAGCGCGGCGCCCAGCCGGGCCGCGTGCCCGACGACGACCTTGGTGGTGCGGAAGTAGGCGTCCATGCGCACCCGGGTCATCGTGCGGTGCCGCATGATGCTCACCCACGCGTTGAGCGCGCCCACCGCGAGCAGGGCGGCCGTCCAGCCCGCGAGCGCGGCCGTGTCACCGGGCTCCAGCCCGTCGTCCACCGCCCGCGACAGCAGATACGGCGCGATCGCCATCAGCACCATCCAGAGGCTGGCCAGCAGCGCCCCGGCCGCCGACCGCCCCGGCTGGCAGCGCACCAGCCACGCCAGATACGCCCAGCCGCCGCGGCTGTCGGGCGTGCCGGGATCCTCGTACGCGTCGGTCATCGGCTCGTCCCTCCGGCCCCCGCCGGCCGCGGACACGCCCCGGTGGCGCGCCGGCCTGCCCCCGTCGGTCGTCGCACACTCACGCCAGACTGTCCCGCCAGGCCCGGTGCAGATCCGCGAACCGGCCGGTGCCCGCGATGAGTTCGGCCGGTCCGCCGTCCTCGACGATCCGGCCGCGCTCCATGACGAGCACCCGGTCGGCGATCTCCACGGTGGACAGCCGGTGCGCGATCACCACCGCGGTACGGCCCTTCAGCACCGTCGCCATCGCCGCCTGCACGGCCCGCTCGCCCGGGACGTCCAGCGAGCTCGTCGCCTCGTCGAGGATCAGCACCGCCGGATCGGCGAGCAACGCCCTCGCGAAGGCGACCAGTTGACGCTGGCCCGCGGAGATGCGGCCGCCGCGCTTGCGTACGTCGGTGTCGTAGCCGTCGGGCAGCGTGCTGATGAACTCGTGCGCGCCGATGGCCTTCGCCGCCCGCTCGATCTCCTCCCGAGACGCGTCCGGCCGCCCGATGGCGATGTTCTCGGCGACCGTGCCGGAGAACAGGAACGCCTCCTGCGTCACCATCACCACGCCGCGCCGCAGTTCGGGCACGGCCAGCTCGCGCAGGTCCACTCCGTCCAGCAGCACCCGGCCCTCGGCAGGGTCGTAGAAGCGGGCGAGCAGCTTGGCCAGCGTGGACTTGCCGGCGCCGGTCGAGCCGACCACGGCGACCGTCTGCCCGGCGGGGAGGACGAGGTCGAAGCGGGGGAGGACCTCGCCGCCCGTGCGGTAGCCGAAGGAGACGCCGTCGAAGACGACCTCCCGGCCGGGGAGGTCGCCGCGCGGGGCGGGCAGCTCCCGCGGCGCCGACGGCTCCGGCACGGACGGCTTCTGTGCGAGCAGTCCCGCGATCTTCTCCAGTGACGCGGCCGCCGACTGGTAGGAGTTGAGGAACATGCCGAGCCGGTCGATCGGGTCGTACAGCCGCCGCAGGTACAGCACCGCCGCCGCCAGCACACCCAGCTCCAGGGAGCCGTCCGCGACCCGCATGGCGCCCCACAGCACGATCGCCGCGACCGCCGTGTTGGCGACCAGCCGCGACCCGACCACGTAGCGCGCCATCTCCAGCAGCGCGTCGCCGTTCCTGCGCTCGTGCCGCCGGTTGAGGACCCGGAAGCCGGTCTCGTTGACGGCCTCGCGCCGGAAGGCGCGCACCGGCCGGATGCCGTTCATCGTCTCGACGAACTTCACGATCACGGCCGCGATCGCGGTCGAGCGGGCCGTGAACACCCGGCCCGCGCGCCGCTGGTAGACCCGGACGAGGGCGTACAGCGGCACGAACGACGCGACCGCGACGGCGCCGAGGCCCAGGTCCAGCCACAGCAGCATCGCCGAGATGAACACGAAGGACAGCACGACCGTCACGAGTTCCTGCAGCCCCTCGTTGAGGAGCTCGCGCAGGGCCTCCACGTCGCTGGTGGAGCGGGAGATGAGCCGGCCCGAGGTGTAGCGCTCATGGAAGTCGAGGCTCAGCGCCTGAGCGTGCCGGAAGATCCGGCCGCGCAGATCGAGCAGGACGTCCTGGTTGACGCGGGCGGAGGCGAGCAGGAACGCGTACTGCAGCCCGCCGGACGCCACCGCGCACAGCAGGTAGCCGGCGCCCACCGCGACCAGCGGCCCGTGGTCGTCGGCCCGCAGCGCCGGCACGGCGCGGTCGATGGCGTACGCCACCAGCAGCGGGCCCGCCTGCACGGCCGCCTGCTGGAGCAGCAGCAGAAGCGTGGTGAGAGCGACGCGCGCCCGCATCGGGGCCAGCAGGGAACGCAGCAGCGCGCCGGTGGCGCCGGGCGCGGTGGGCAGGACGTCCTTGTCGAAGGGGTCCTGCGCGGCCGGCGGGCGCGCGTCCCGCGGGCCGTCGTCGTCGGTCGTGGGGGAGGACGTCGTGGGGGCGCTCATCGGTCGTCCTCCTGGCGGCCGGTTCCGGACATGAGGTGGGCGTACTCGGGGCTGTCGCGCAGCAGTTCCTGGTGGGTGCCCACCGCGGCGATCCGGCCGTCGGACAGCAGCGCCACCCGGTCGGCGAGGAGCACGGTGGACGGACGGTGGGCGACGATCAGCGCGGTGGTGTCGGCGAGGACCCGCCGCAGCGCGGCCTCCACGGCCGCCTCGGTGTGCACGTCCAGCGCGGACAGCGGGTCGTCCAGGACGAGGAAGGGGGGCCGGCCGACGACGGCCCTGGCCAGCGCGAGCCGCTGCCGCTGGCCGCCGGAGAGGCTGAGTCCCTGCTCGCCGACCTGGGTGTCGACGCCCTGCGGCAGCGCGTGCACGAAGCCGGCCTGCGCCACGTCCAGCGCCCGTTCCAGCTCGACGGCGCCCGCCCGGTCGTCCGCGCCCATGAGGACGTTCTCCCCGACGCTCGCGGAGAACAGGGTCGGCTCCTCGAAGGCCACCGCGACCCGCGCGCGCAGCTCCTCGCGGGGCATCGCGGTGACGTCCTCGCCGTCCAGGGTGATACGGCCCGCCGTCACCTCGTGCAGCCGGGGGACGAGGGCGGTGAGGGTGGTCTTCCCGCTGCCGGTCGCCCCGACCAGGGCCATGGACTCGCCGGGCCGGATGTGCAGGTCGACGCCGTCGAGGGTGGGCCGGGAGCCGGGGGCGGCGTCCGGGTAGCGGAAGGTGACGCCGGCGAAGCGGAGTCCGCCGTCGGCCGCGGTGTCCGACCCGGCGCCCGCGCGGCCGGGTTCCGTCCGCACGACGGTGTCCTGTTCCGGCTCCTCGTCCATCACCTCGAAGTACCGCTGCGTGGCCGTCGCCGCCTCCTGGCTCATCGCCAGCAGGAACCCGATGGAGTCCACCGGCCAGCGCAGCGCGAGCGCGGTGGACAGGAAGGCGACCAGGGTGCCCGCGGACAGTTCGCCGTCGGCCACCTGCACCGACCCCAGCACCAGCGCGGCCCCGATCGCCAGTTCGGGCAGCGTCACGATGACGGCCCAGATGGTGGCCAGCAGCCGGGCCTTGGCCAGCTCGGTGCCGCGCAGCGTCGACGACAGCTCGCGGAAGGCGCGTGCCTGACTGCGGTGGCGGCCGAAGCCCTTCACGATCCGGATGCCGAGGACGCTCTCCTCGACGACGGTCGTCAGATCCCCGACCTGGTCCTGCGCCCGCCGCGCCACGACCGCGTACCGGTGCTCGAAGTACACGCACATCACGACGACGGGGACGGCCGGCCCGAGGATGACCAGCCCGAGCCGCCAGTCCTGCAGCAGCATGAGGACCACGCCGAACACGATCGTGACCGAGTTGACCAGCAGGAACGTCAGCGGGAAGGCGAGGAACATCCGCACCATCCCCAGATCGGCCGTCGCCCGGGACAGCAGCTGCCCGGACGCCCACCGGTCGTGGAACGCCACCGGCAGCCGCTGCAGCCGCCCGTACAGCTCCGCCCGCATCTCCGCCTCGACGTGCGACAGCGGACGCGCCACCAGCCAGCGCCGCATCCCGAACAGCAGCGCCTCGGCGAGTCCGAGAAGCAGCAGGCAGAGCGAGCCCAGCCACACCCCGGCCGTGTCCCGGTCGGCCACCGGGCCGTCCACCATCCACTTCAGGACGAGGGGGATCACCAGCCCGGTACAGGAGGCGAGCACGGCGACGAAGGCGGCCGTGAACAGCCGCAGCCGCACGGGTCTGACGTACGGCCACAAGCGCAGCAGGGAGCGCACGGCGGAGCGGTCGGGGGTGGTTGCACGTGTCTCGGCCATCACCGCGAGCCTACGGACCGGCACTGACAGAGCCCACCGAGTTTCGGTCCGTCCGGGCTCCGTCGCTGGTCCTACGACCTGCGCGTTCGAGAAGTCGTACGGCCGGGTCGACCGATCGGCTGATGTCCGTTCGGGCGGGTCGGCCGATGTGCGGGCCGGGCCCCGCCCGGGACGCTGGTGCCATGCCTGTCATCGAAGTCACCGACCTGCGCAAGTCCTATGACGGCCGTGCGGTCGTCGACGGCGTGTCCTTCGCCGTGGAAGAGGGGGAGATCTTCGGCGTCCTCGGTCCGAACGGCGCCGGCAAGACGACCACCGTGGAGTGCGTGGAGGGCCTGCGGGTGCCCGACGGCGGCCGGGTCCGGGTGGCCGGCCTCGATCCCGTCGCCGACCACGACAAGGTCGCCCGCGTCCTCGGCGCCCAGCTCCAGCAGAGCGAGCTGCAGCCGAAGCTCACCGTCCGCGAGGCCCTGGAGCTGTACGCCTCCTTCCATCCGCGGCCGCTCGACTGGGGGCCGCTCGCCGAGCGCCTCGGCCTGGCCCCGAAGCTGGGCACCCGGTTCGCGAAGCTGTCCGGCGGCCAGAAGCAGCGCCTGTTCATCGCGCTCGCGCTGATCGGCGACCCGCGGATCGTCGTCCTGGACGAGCTGACCACGGGCCTCGACCCGAGGGCCCGCAGGGACACCTGGCAGATCGTCGAGGACGTGCGCGCGAACGGCGTCACCGTCCTGCTGGTGACCCACTTCATGGAGGAGGCCCAGCGGTTGTGCGACCGGATCGCGGTGATCGACCAGGGCCGGGTGGCCGCTTCGGACACCCCGGCGAACCTCGTCCGGCGCTCGGCGGGGGCCACCGTCATCAGCTTCACCCCGTCCGCCCCGCTGGACGACCGTGACCTGAACGCACTGCCCGAACTCGCCTCCGTCGAGCACCGGGACGGCCGCGTCACGCTGTCCGGCACCGACGAGACCGTCAACGCCGTCATCACCCTCCTCGCCCGCCACCGGGTCACCGCCCACCAGCTGCGCGTCCTGGACGCCACCCTCGACGACGCCTTCCTCGACCTGACGGAGAACGCCGCACACGAGGCCCCGCACGACGCCGCACACGACGTCACGCGCGTCGGCACGAAGGAGACCACGACATGAGCACCGCCGTGCTGCGCACCGAGGCCCGCCTCTTCCGCCGTGAACCGGGCGCGCTCTTCTGGATCCTGCTCTTCCCGGCCCTGTTGCTGGTGATCCTCGGGTCCGTCCCGTCCTTCCGGCAGCCGAGCGACGACCTCGGCGGCCTGCGCACCGTCGACGTCTACGTCCCGGTGGCCGTGCTGCTCGGTCTGATCGTCGGCGGTCTGCAGTCGATGCCGCAGACCCTCACCGGATACCGGGAGCGCGGCATCCTGCGACGGATGTCCGTGACACCGGTCCGCCCGGCCGTCCTGCTGTCCGCGCAGATGCTGGTGTACGGCGGAGCCTCGCTGGCGTCGGCGCTGCTGGTGCTGGCGGTCGGACGGCTCGGATTCGACGTGCGCCTGCCCGAACAGCCCCTCGGATACGCCGTCGCCCTGCTGCTGGCGGTCCTGGTCGCCCTCGCCCTCGGATCGGTGGTGACCGCCCTGTCCCCCACGACGAAGATCGCCGGCGCGATCGGCTCCGCCGTGTTCTTCCCGTCGATGTTCTGCGCGGGGGTGTGGGTGCCGGTGCAGAACATGCCGGACCTCCTCGCCCGGGTCGTGGGCTGGACCCCGTTCGGGGCGGCCGCGCAGGCCCTGAACCAGGCGGCGGCCGGTCACTGGCCCGGCTGGGGCCACCTGGGCGTGCTGGCGATGTGGATCCTGCTGCTGACCGGCGCCGCGGCCCGCTGGTTCCGCTGGGAGTAGGCGGGCGGCCGTGCAGACTGTGGACATGACCACGGCGGACAGCCGGATCGACCGGCGCTGGGAGCAACTGCACACCTGGGGGCCCTACGGACTGCTCGGCATCAGCGCGGTCCTCGCGATCGCCTCCGCCGACCCGCACGTCGCACCGGCCACGTGGTACACCGCCTGGTCACTGCTCGGCGCCGCGGTGGTGCTCCAGCTGTGCCGGCACAGCACGCGCCGCCCCGGCCGGATGCGCACCCCCTCCCCGGGCGGCGCCGCCTACTACGTCGTCCGCTGGGGCCTCGCCTTCGCCCTCACCTGGCTCAACCCGTTCTTCGCGTTCTACGCCGCCGCCGGCTACATGGACGCCGACGAGACCCTCCCGGAGCGGTGGCAGCGGCTCGGACTGTTCATGAGCGCGGTCACCGTGGCCGGTGCGCAGGCCGGCGGGATGCCCTTCGACGGCCTGACGCAGTGGATCGTCTTCGCCGGCCTCCTGGTGGCCAACTCCGGACTGCAGATGGTCGTCGCACACCTCACCGAGCAGGAGACGCGGCGCGCCCACGAGCGCACCGCGACCATCGCCGAACTCGAACGCACCAACGCCGCCCTGCAGCGGGCCCTCGACGAGAACGCCGCCCTGCACGCCCAACTCCTCGTCCAGGCAAGGGAGGCGGGGGTGGCCGACGAACGCCGCCGCCTCGCCGCCGAGATCCACGACACGCTCGCCCAGGGCCTGACCGGGATCATCGCCCAGCTCCAGGTGGTGACGAACACCCCCGACCCCGACGTCGCCCGCACCCACCTCCAGCGCGCCTTCGACCTGGCCCGGCACAGCCTCGGCGAGGCCCGCCGCTCCGTGCACAATCTGGCCCCGGTGGCACTGGCGGACGCCGGGCTGCCCGAGGCCCTGAAGAAGACGGTCGCCGAATGGGGCGAACGCACGGGTGTGCGCGCGGAGTTCACGCTCACCGGCGCCGCGGAGCAGCTCCACGAGGAGGTCGCGGCGACGCTGCTGCGCATCGCCCAGGAGGCCCTGTCGAACGCCGCCCGCCACGCCCGGGCCTCGCGCCTCGGCGTCACCCTGTCGTTCCTGGGCGACGAGGTGATCCTCGACATCCGCGACGACGGCCTCGGCTTCGACCCGCTCGCCCTCCCGTCCCGTTCCCCGGCCGGGGGGTTCGGCCTCGGCGGCATGCGGGCCCGCGCCGAACGCATCGCGGGCTCCGTCGTCGTGGAGTCCGAGCCGGGACACGGAAGCGCGGTGTCGGCTCGCGTACCGTTGGTCCGCCATGACAGATGACCTGTGCGTCTCCCTGCTGATCGTCGACGACCATCCCGTCGTGCGGGACGGCCTGCGCGGCATGTTCGAGTCGGCCCCCGGCTTCACGGTCCTCGGCGAGGCGTCGAACGGCGTCGAGGCCGTCGCGAAGGCGGGAGAACTCGACCCGGACGTGATCCTGATGGACCTGCGGATGCCCGGCGGCGGGGGAGTGGACGCCATCCGCGAGCTGGCCCGCGGCGGCGCCCGCGCCAGGGTCCTCGTCCTCACGACGTACGACACCGACTCCGACACGCTCCCCGCGATCGAGGCCGGCGCGACGGGCTACCTCCTCAAGGACGCCCCTCGCGACGAGCTGTTCACGGCGGTCCGCGCGGCGGCGCAGGGCCGTACGGTCCTGTCGCCCGCCGTGGCCACCCGGCTGGTGTCCGCGGTCCGCGCCCCCCGCAGCCCCGGCGAGGAGCCGCTCTCCGCGCGCGAGCGCGAGGTGCTGGCCCTGGTCGCCAGGGGCGCCTCCAACCGCGAGATCGCCCGCGACCTGTTCATCAGCGAGGCCACGGTCAAGACCCACCTCACCCACCTGTACGCCAAGCTCGGCGTCAACGACCGCGCGGCCGCGGTGGCGAGGGCGTACGACCGGGGCATCCTCGGCTGACGGCCCTGCCGCGGGCCGGGCTCACTCCGTCACCCGCAGCAGCAGCACCGTCCGTCCCGGCACCGTCACCGCGGCGCCCGCCGGGAGGGCGACCCCGGGCGCCTGGTCCTGCTCCTCGCGGGAGGTGTCGACGACCACCTCGTACCGCTGCGCCCACGGCGGGCCCGGGAGAACGAAGTCCACCGGGCGGTCGCCCGCGTGCAGGACGGCGAGGAAGCTGTCGTCGGCGATCGGGGCGCCCCGTTCGTCGCGGCCGGGGATGTCCCGCCCCGAGAGGTACATCGCCAGCGTGGCCGCGGGCGCGAACCAGTCCCCTTCCGTCATCTCCGTGCCCCGCTCCGTGAACCAGGCCAGGTCCCGCAGGCCGTCCGCCGAGTGCGCCCGCCCGGAGAAGAACGCGCGCCGGCGGAGCACCGGGTGGCGGTGCCGCAGCGCGATCAGCCGGGCGGTGAGGTCGAACAGGGCCCGCCAGCCGGGCTCCTCCAGCAGCTCCCAGTCCACCCAGCTGATCTCGTTGTCCTGGCAGTAGGCGTTGTTGTTGCCCTGCTGGGTGCGTCCGAACTCGTCCCCCGCGACCAGCATCGGCACGCCCGTCGACAGCAGCAGCGTCGTCAGCAGGTTGCGCAACTGCCGCCGCCGCAGCGCCCGGATCTCCTCGTCGGCCGTCGCGCCCTCGGCGCCGCCGTTCCAGGAGCGGTTGTCGTTCGTGCCGTCCCGGTTGCCCTCGCCGTTGGCCTCGTTGTGCTTGCGCTCGTACGACACCAGGTCGCGCAGGGTGAAGCCGTCGTGCGCGGTGACGAAGTTGACCGACGCGTACGGCCGTCGTCCGCCCCACGCGTACAGGTCGCTCGAGCCCGACAGCCGGTAGCCCATCTCCCGCACGTCCGGCAGGGCGTGCCGCCAGAAGTCCCGCACGGCATCGCGGTAGCGGTCGTTCCACTCCGTCCACAGGGGCGGGAAGGCGCCCACCTGGTAGCCGCCCGAGCCCACGTCCCAGGGTTCGGCGATGAGCTTCACCCGGCGCAGCACCGGGTCCTGCGCGATCACCGCGAGGAACGGGGAGAGCATGTCGACGTCGTGCATGGACCGGGCGAGCGCCGCCGCCAGGTCGAAGCGGAATCCGTCGACCCCCATCTCCGTCACCCAGTAGCGCAGCGAGTCGGTGATCAGGCGCAGCACGTGCGGCTGGACCACGTGCAGGGTGTTCCCGCAGCCCGTGTAGTCGGCGTAGCGCCGGGCGTCGGACTGCAGCCGGTAGTAGCCGCGGTTGTCGACGCCCTTCAGCGACAGGGTGGGGCCCAGTTCACCGGCCTCCGCCGTGTGGTTGTAGACGACGTCGAGGATCACCTCGATCCCCGCCGCGTGCAGGGCGCGCACCATCCGCTTGAACTCGCCGACCTGCTGCCCCGTCGTCCCCGAGGCGGCGTACGCGGCGTGGGGGGCGAAGTAGCCGATCGAGTTGTAGCCCCAGTAGTTCTTCAGGCCGCGTCGCAGCAGATGGTCCTCGTGCGCGAACTGGTGGACCGGCAGCAGCTCCACCGCCGTGACGCCGAGCCGCACCAGATGCTCCACGGCCGCCGGGTGCGCCAGACCGGCGTAGGTGCCGCGCAGTTCCTCCGGAACGCCGGGATGCCGCCGGGTAAAGCCGCGCACATGCAGCTCGTAGATCACCGAGTCCGCCCACGGCGTCTTCGGGCGGCGGTCGTCGGCCCAGTCGTCGTCGTCGTGCACGACGACGCCCTTCGGGACGTGCGGCGCGGAGTCGCGTTCGTCGCGCACGGTGTCGGCGACCTGCTGCTGGGGCCAGTCGCGGACGTGCCCGTACACCTCCGGCGGCAGCAGGAACTCGCCGTCCACCGCGCGGGCGTACGGGTCGAGGAGCAGCTTCGCCGGGTTCCAGCGGCCGCCGGTCCAGGGGTCCCAGCGGCCGTGCACCCGGTAGCCGTAGCGCTGGCCGGGCATGATGCCGGGCACGAAGCCGTGCCAGATCTCGTGGGTGAGCTCGGTGAGCCGGGCCCGCGTCTCACGGCCCCCCTCGTCGAACAGGCACAGCTCGACGGCCTCCGCGCCGCCCGCCCACAGCGCGAAGTTGGTGCCGGCCACCCCGTCCGGGCCGACCCGGAACCGGGCGCCCAGCGGTGTGGACGCGCCCGGCCACACGGGTGGGCCCGGCACCCTGCGCGAGACGCCGTTCACGACGGCCTCCGGCGCGGCGCGCTCGGCCGCCACCGCCTCCTGCTCGGCTGCGCTGGACACCGTCTAGCCCTCCCGCGGCTCGTGGGACGACGGGGGAGAGGAGCACGCGGCGTCCCGTCCGCGGCTCCCCGTCGGCCGTCCTCCCCCCATGTCTGCCCAGAGCGGCCCTCGCACTCACGTTTCCCCGGAGCGTGCCCGGTCGTTGGGCACCCCGTGAGGCATGGAGATGGGCGCGCACGGCGCGCGGGGGTCGCACTGGCCGCCGTACTGACATGGGCAGGACTGCTGGCCGGGGCCGCCGGCTGTACCGGCGGAGGTGACGGCCGCAGCGGACTCGACCGGATGCTGGGCAAGCCACCGGCGCCCGAGGACGTCATCCGCGTCAGCCCGCAGGACGGCGCCAGGGGCGTGCGGCCCGGGACGGACCTGTCGGTGCGGGTGCCGGACGGGCGGCTGGAGTCGGTGAAGGTCGTCAGATCGCAGGACGCGCGGGAGAGCGAGGTGAAGGGGCGGATCGCGGCGGACGGTCTGAGCTGGCGGCCGGCCGAGGACCGGCTGGGGCTCGCCGCCCGCTACACGGTCGACGTGGTGGCGCTGGACGGCGAGGGGAACCGTTCGGCGCGGCACACCACGTTCACCACCTTCGTCCCCGAGAAGCGCTTCATCGGCTACGTCACGCCCGAGAACCGGGCCACCGTGGGCACCGGGATGATCGTCTCGCTGGAGTTCAACCGTGAGATCGCCGACCGCGCGGCCGTCGAACGCGCCGTCCACGTCACGGCCCAACCCGCCGCGGAGATCGGCGCGCACTGGTTCGGCGGCACCCGGCTCGACTTCCGTCCCGAGGAGTACTGGCGGCCGGGCACCGAGGTGACGGTCGACCTCGCGCTCAGGGACGTCGAGGGGGCGCCCGGCGTCTACGGCCTGCAGGACAAGACGTTCTCGTTCACCGTCGGCCGCAGCCAGGTCTCCCTGGTGGACGCCGCGAAGCACACCATGCAGGTCCGGCGGGACGGCGAGCTGCTGGCCACCGTGCCGATCACGGCCGGGTCGCCCGAGAACACCACCTACAACGGCAAGATGGTGGTGAGCGAGATGCTGGAGCTGACCCGGATGAACGGCGCCACGGTCGGCTTCAAGAAGGCCGACGGCAAAGGCGAGTACGACATCCCGGACGTTCCGCACGCGATGCGGCTGACCGGTTCCGGCACCTTCCTGCACGGCAACTACTGGGCGGACGACGTCTTCGGCCGGGCCAACGTCAGCCACGGCTGCGTGGGCCTGCGGGACGTGAAGGGCGGCGGCTCGGACACGCCCGCGGGCTGGTTCTTCGACCGTTCGCTCGTCGGCGACGTCGTCGAGGTGGTCCACAGCAAGGACAAGCAGGTCGCCCCGGACAACGGCCTCGGCGGCTGGAACCTGACCTGGAAGGAGTGGACCGCGGGCAGTGCCCTGAAATGACCCTCCTTCCCGGTGCAACCATCCCCGCCGCTCCGCGGTCCCAGTTGGGACGGAACGGTGACCTTGGCCTGACACGAAGCTCAAATTCGTACGGTTAATATGCGCCAGAGATCGCGCGGGAGCGCTGGGGTGGGGGCCTGACCAGGGCCTTGCGAGGGGAGAACGACTTGAACGTGCGACCGATATCGGGGGCGTCGGTTGGCGGGCGCTCACGGGGCCGCAACAGACGGCTGGCGCTGATCGTCGGCGGGATGATGCTCGCCGTCACGGCGTGCGGCGGGGGCGGCGACGGGTCGGGCTCCGGGTCCGACGCCAAGCCGAAGGGCGACAAGGGGGCCGCGGCCGCCGCGGAGAGCAAGCAGTCGGAGGCGGTCGTCACCATCGCCCCGAAGACCGGCGCGAAGGACGTGGACACCAGCGGCGCCCTCAAGGTCACCGCGGCCAAGGGCAAGCTGACCGAGGTCACCGTCAAGGACGCCAAGGGCAGGAAGATCGACGGCGCCATCTCGTCGGACGGCGCCGGCTGGACGCCCGCGACGCACCTGGCCGCGTCCACCGCGTACCAGGTGCACGCGGTCGCCAAGGACTCCGCCGGCCGCACGGCCGCCGAGGACTCCACCTTCACCACGCTGAGCCCGCAGAACACCTTCATCGGCAACTTCACCCCCGAGGACGGCTCCAAGGTCGGCGTCGGCATGCCGTTCTCGGTCCGGTTCACCCGGGGCATCACCAAGCCGGCGGACGTCGAGAAGGCCATCAAGATCACGACCGTGCCGGCGGTCGAGGTCGAGGGCCACTGGTTCGGCAACGACCGCCTGGACTTCCGCCCGGAGAAGTACTGGAAGGCCGGCACCAAGGTGACGGTCGAGCTGAACCTCGACGGCGTCGAGGGCCGCAAGGGCGTCTACGGCAAGCAGTCCAAGAAGCTGTCCTTCACCATCGGCCGCGACCAGGTGACCGTCGTGGACGCCAAGAAGCACACGATGAAGGTCATGCGGGAGGGCAAGGTCGTCAAGACCATCCCGGTCACCACCGGCAAGCCCGGCTACGCCACCTGGAACGGCCAGATGGTCATCAGCGAGAAGTTCACCGTGACCCGCATGAACGGCGACACGGTCGGCTACGACGGCGAGTACGACATCAAGGACGTCCCGCACGCCATGCGGCTGACCAACTCCGGCACCTTCGTGCACGGCAACTACTGGGGCGGGGACGCCTTCGGCAACTACAACGCCAGCCACGGCTGCATCGGCCTGCGGGACGTGCGCGGCGGCTACGACGGCTCCGTGCCGGCCGCGTGGTTCTTCAACCAGTCCATGGTCGGCGACGTGGTCGTCGTGAAGAACTCCACCGACCCGGTGGTCGACCCGTCCAACGGCCTCAACGGCTGGAACATCTCCTGGGCGGACTGGAAGAAGTAGGGTTCGCCCTCCTGCTCTCCCGGGCGGGCCCGGTGCTGTGACACACGGCACCGGGCCCGCCGTCGTTAGTGGTGGTTAACCTGCTGCCATGACCGTGAATCTCGAAGTCGCCGAAGGCGTCGGCACGATCCGCCTCGACCGCCCGCCCATGAACGCGCTGGACGTCGCCACGCAGGACCGTCTCAAGGAGCTCGCCGAGGAGGCGACCCGGCGCGACGACGTCCGCGCGGTCGTCCTGTACGGCGGGGAGAAGGTGTTCGCGGCGGGCGCGGACATCAAGGAGATGCAGGACATGGACCACACCGCGATGGTGCTGCGTTCCCGCGCCCTGCAGGAGTCCTTCACCGCGGTGGCCCGCATTCCCAAGCCCGTCGTGGCGGCCGTGACCGGATACGCGCTGGGCGGCGGCTGTGAACTCGCGCTCTGCGCGGACTTCCGCATCGCCGGGGACAACGCCAGGCTGGGCCAGCCGGAGATCCTGCTCGGGCTGATCCCCGGGGCGGGCGGCACCCAGCGCCTCTCCCGGCTGATCGGCCCCTCCAGGGCGAAGGACCTGATCTTCACGGGCCGGATGGTCAAGGCCGACGAGGCGCTGACCCTCGGCCTGGTGGACCGGGTGGTGCCGGCCGCCGACGTGTACACCGAGGCGCACGCCTGGGCGGCGAAGCTGGCCCAGGGGCCGGCGCTGGCCCTGCGCGCCGCGAAGGAAGCGGTCGACACCGGTCTGGAGACGGACATCGAGACGGGTCTGGCGGTGGAACGCACCTGGTTCGCCGGTCTGTTCGCCACCGCCGACCGTGAGACCGGCATGCGCAGCTTCGTGGAGGAAGGGCCCGGCAAGGCCAAATTCCTGTGATCGACGTCTCTTTCGCGGACGTCGCCGGTACTTGCTGTTGACGGGACTTCTCACCCGCGTCCCCCGATGGGGCGGTTTAGGGGAACCTTAAGGCGACCTTAAGCCTGTCTTGTCGGGGGTGTCCGTCGCTTGCCGCAGGGCGGGTCTTCGCAGCAGGTCAGGGTGGGTTTGTCGGCATCTGTACTGCCGTTGGCATATGCCGATCGAGCCAATCGGAACGAGGGATTCCGGGGGGCGTATTCCACGGGAACGGCCCCGGAGGGCGCTCGGGGCGGCCATGATGGGGGGCATGGCGGGGCTGGAGGGCATCGAACAGCCGCGGGGACACAGCCGTGCGGCCGCGGCGCGTTGGTCGCCTGCGGTCGAGGACGAACGGGCGCTCAAGGCGCTGGAGTTGTTCGGCAATCCGACGGAGGGCGAGGTGCCGTTGCCGTCCCGCCCCGAGTCCGCCGCCGCGGCCCGCCGGCTGGCCCAGGTCGTGGTCCTGCGCCAGTGGGGGCTCGGCCCCAGGATGGCCGAGGACGCGGTACTGCTCGTCTCCGAACTCGTCGGCAACGCCGTGCGGCACACCGGCGCCCGCGTCTTCGGCCTGCGGATGCGGCGCCGGCGCGGCTGGATCCGCGTCGAGGTCCGCGACCCCTCCCGCGGGCTGCCCTGTCTGATGCCGGTTCAGGAGATGGACGTCAGCGGGCGGGGCCTCTTCCTCGTCGACAAGCTGTCCGACCGCTGGGGGGTCGACCTGCTGCCCCGCGGGAAGACGACCTGGTTCGAGATGCGGGTCGCCGACCGCTGACCGGTCCGTCGGGCCCACGGTCCCCGGCCGGCGGACGCGGCGAAGACGTCAATGGTCGGAATTGCGGCATATCACCCTTTAAATGGTGTGGGTGACCCCATCCGACCGTCGTTCCGCGCTGCGGGCGGGCGCCGGGCTCGTCGCCGGGGGTGCGTTCGCGGCAGGGTGCTCGCCCGCCGCGTCCTCCTCCGGCGCCGCCGCCCAGCCCGCCGCCGTCTCCCGGTCCCCCGTTTCCGGGCCCTCCGTCTCCAGGTCCCCCGCCCGCACCCCGGCCGCCCCCGCCCCGCGCGCCTTCCCCGGTCAGCCCGCCCAGATCGCGCACGGCCCCCGGGGCCGTCCCCGGGTCGCCCTCACCTTCCACGGGCAGGGCGACCCCGCCATCGCCCGCGCCGTGCTCGGCGAAGCCGAACGGCACGGCTCCCGGGTCACCGTCCTCGCCGTCGGGACCTGGCTCGACGAAAACCCCGAACTCGCCCGCCGCATCCTGGACGGCGGCCACGAGCTCGGCAACCACACCCAGCGGCATCTGGACGTCAACGCCATGTCCGAGGCCGACGCGACGGCCGAGATCGCCGGGTGCGCGCAGCGGCTGCGCCGGCTCACCGGATCCGTCGGCGCCTGGTTCCGGCCCTCCCGCGCGGCCCGCGCCTCCCCGCTGGTCACGGCGCTGGCCCGGCGGGCCGGCTACCCGCACGTCCTCTCCTATGAAGTCGACTCCCTCGACTTCACCTCGCCCGGCGCCTCCGCCGTCGCCCGCAACGTCCTCGACGGGATCCGCAACGGGTCCGTCGTGAGCCTGCACTTCGGGTACGCCGACACGGTCGCCGCACTCCCCGCCCTGCTGGACGAACTCGACCGCCGCGGACTGCGCGCGGTCACTGCCACGGAGCTGATCGGCTGATGCACCGCAATCTCGTCACCAGCGCCCTGCTGACCGGCGCAGCCCTCGCCCTCCTCGCCGCCTGCGGCGCCGACACCGGCGGCGGCGGGCACGGGACGGGCCGGACCACCGAGGCGGCTGTGCCCGCGCCGGCGAAGAAGGCCGCCAGACCCGTCGTCGACGGCCTGCCGGGCATGCCGCCCGTGCTCGACCCCAAGGACGTCTACGCCGCAGACCGCCCGAACCGGCTCTCCCCGGTGGTCAAGGACTTCCCGTCCCGGGTCTACGTCCCCAACACCGAGTCCGACACCGTCTCCGTCATCGACCCGAAGACCTACCGGGTGATCGAGACGCTCCACGTCGGGCGCCAGCCCCAGCACGTCGTCCCCTCCTGGGACCTCAAGACCCTGTGGGTCAACAACAACCGCGGGCACACCCTCACCCCGATCGACCCCGCGACCGGGAAGGCGGGCAAGCCGGTCGAGGTGCACGATCCCTACAACCTCTACTTCACGCCCGACGGCAAGTACGCCGTCGTCATGGCCTCCCTCGACCGTGAGCTCGTCTTCCGCGACCCGCACACGATGAAGCGGATCAAGACCGAACCGGTCTCCTGCTACGGCGTCAACCACGCCGACTTCTCGCTGGACGGCAAGTACTTCATCGTGTCCTGCGAGTTCAGCGGCGAACTGCTGAAGGTCGACACCGCGCGGATGAAGGTCGTCGGCCAGCAGAAGCTGCCCCTCAAGGGCGCCATGCCGCAGGACGTGAAGGTCTCGCCGGACGGCAAGCTGTTCTACGTCGCCGACATGATGGCCCACGGCATGTGGATCGTCGACGGCGACACCTTCGGCAAGCCGCGGTTCCTGCACACCGGCAGGGGCGCCCACGGGCTGTACGTCAGCCGCGACTCCCGGGAGATGTACGTCACCAACCGCGGCGAGGGCACCGTCTCCGTCTTCGACTTCACCAGGGGCGAGCTCACGAAGAAGTGGCGTCTCCCGGACGGCGGCAGCCCCGACATGGGCGGCGTCTCGGCGGACGGCAAGGTCCTGTGGCTGTCCGGGCGGTACAACTCCGAGGTGTACGCGATCGACACCGCCGACGGGCGCCAGCTCGCCCGCATCAAGGTCGGCAGCGGCCCGCACGGCCTGGCCGTCTATCCGCAGCCCGGCCGCTACTCGCTCGGCCACACGGGTGTCTTCCGCTAGCGGGAGGTCCTGCGTCCGTCGGACGGCGGGGCCGTTAATCTGGCCTGCGTCAGTTGGACAGCAGAACAGCACATGTGCCCGCAAGGCATGAAGAAGAGGGGCGGACCGGTGGCCGACATCGAAGAAGCGCGCAACCATTTCCAGCGGATCGACACGGACGGCGACGGCTTCATCACCGCGGCCGAGTTCAAGACCGCCCTGGCCCAGGAGGGCGACTGGAACGTCACCGAGTCGGTCGCCGAGGCCATCATCAAGTCCCGCGACCTGAACGGCGACAAGCTCCTGTCGTTCGACGAGTTCTGGGCCCACCTGAACAAGTGACGTGAACCGGCAGGGGGGCGCCGCGACGAGGCGCCCCCTTCGTCGTGCCTCGGGGCCTCGTGCCGCAGGGCTCGGGGCCGCAGTTCGTCGTGGGGGACCGGAATAGATCCCCGCCGGGCCGGGTTGACGTCGACCAGAAGCATGCATGTGCATTGATTATTCGGCGTCCATCGACCAGCACGACTCCTGGAAGGCAAGGCCTGTCATGAAGATCGGCATCATCGGCGCGGGCAACATCGGCGGCAACCTCACCCGGCGCCTCGCCGCCCTCGGCCACGACGTCTTGGTCGCGAACTCCCGCGGCCCGCACACGCTCACGGAACTCGCCGAGGAGACGGGGGCCACCCCCGTCGCCGCCGGGGAGGCGGCTCGCGGCGCCGAGATCGTGGTGATCACCGTCCCGCTGAAGGCCGTTCCGGACCTGCCGTCCGGCATCCTGGACGGCGCGGCCGACGGCGTGGTCGTCGTCGACACCAACAACTACTACCCGCGCCAACGCGACGGGCGGATCGCGGCCATCGAGGACGAGGGCCTCACCGAGAGCCGCTGGGTCGAGCGGCAGCTCGGGCACCCGGTCGTCAAGGCCTTCAACGGCACCTACGCCCAGGACCTCCTGGACCGTCCGCTGGCCGCCGGCCACCCCGACCGCATCGCGCTCCCGGTCGCCGGCGACGACGAGGCGGCCAAGGCGAAGGTGCGCGCCCTGATCGACGAGCTCGGCTTCGACACCGTCGACGCGGGCGGCATCGCCGACTCCTGGCGCCAGCAGCCCGACACCCCGGTCTACGGCCTGCAGGCCGGCGTCGAGGCCGTCGCCAAGGCCCTGGCCGACGCGAGCCCGGAACGCCCGGAGGCCTTCCGCGGCTAGGAGCCGCCCCGGGCTTTCGTCCGGCCCGACGAGGGTGGGGTCAGACGATCTCGAGGGGCACGTGCGGCCCGTCCGGCAGCTCGACCGCGATCGGGTCACCGGGCCGCACGACGCCCCCGCTCACCACGACGCTCATGATCCCGGCCCGGAAGACCGGGCGGCCGTCCGGAGCCCGCCCGACGACCTGCTTCATCAGCCCCTTCCGGAACGCGTCGATCTGCGCGCAGGGGTTGCGCAGCCCCGTCACCCGCACCACGGCGTCCGTGCCCAGCCGCAGCAGCGTCCCGACGGGCAGACCGAGGAGATCGATCCCCCGGGTGGTCACGTTCTCCCCGAGCTGTCCCGCGGCCACCTCGAACCCGGCCGCGCGCACCTCCTCGAAGAGCTCCTCGTGGATGAGGTGCACCTGCCGCAGATTCGGCTGCGAAGGGTCCTTCTTCATCCGGAACCGGTGCTTCACCGTGACTCCGGCGTGCACGTCGCCCTCCACCCCGAGCCCGGCGATCAGCGTGACGCTGTCCCGGTTGGGCTTGGTGAAGGAGTACGTGCCGTTGCTGCTGACGGCGCCGACCGAGCCGCTCATCCAGGGACCCCCGTTCGTGTCCCGCCCGTTCCGGGCGGTTCAGCACTCGATGATGTTCACCGCGAGACCGCCGCGGGCGGTCTCCTTGTACTTGACGCTCATGTCCGCGCCGGTGTCCTTCATCGTCTTGATGACCTTGTCGAGGGACACCTTGTGCGAGCCGTCGCCGCGCATGGCCATACGGGCTGCGGTGACCGCCTTGACCGCGGCCATGCCGTTGCGCTCGATGCACGGGATCTGGACCAGGCCGCCCACGGGATCGCAGGTCAGGCCGAGGTTGTGCTCCATGCCGATCTCGGCCGCGTTCTCCACCTGTTCCGGGGAGCCGCCGAGGACCTCGGCGAGCGCCCCCGCCGCCATCGAGCAGGCCGAGCCGACCTCGCCCTGGCAGCCGACCTCGGCGCCGGAGATGGAGGCGTTCTCCTTGAAGAGCATGCCGATCGCGCCGGCCGCGAGCAGGAAGCGGACGACTCCGTCCTCGTCGGCGCCGGGCACGAAGTTCATGTAGTAGTGCAGCACCGCCGGGATGATGCCGGCCGCGCCGTTCGTGGGGGCCGTGACCACCCTGCCGCCGGCCGCGTTCTCCTCGTTCACGGCCATGGCGTACAGCGTGATCCACTCCATGGAGTGGGCCAACGCGTCCCCCTCAGCCCGGAGTTGACGTGCCGTCATGGCGGCGCGGCGGCGGACGCGCAGGCCGCCCGGCAGGATGCCCTCACGGGACATGCCCCGCGAGACGCACCCCTGCATCACCCGCCACAGCTCCAGCAGGCCCGCCCGGATCTCGTCCTCCGTGCGCCACGCCCGCTCGTTCTCCAGCATCAGCGCGGAGATCGACAGGCCGGTCTCCTTCGTGAGGCGCAGCAGTTCGTCGCCCGTGCGGAAGGGATACTTCAGCACCGCGTCGTCGAGTTTGATGCGGTCCGCGCCGACCGCCTCCTCGTCCACGACGAACCCGCCGCCGACCGAGTAGTACGTCTTCGACAGCAGTTCCGCGCCCTGCGCGTCATGGGCCCATATCGTCATGCCGTTGGCGTGGTACGGGAGGGCCTTGCGACGGTGGAGCACGAGATCGTCGTCGAAGGAGAACGGGATCTCGTGCGTGCCCAGCAGGCGCAGCCGCCCGGAGCTCCTGATCTGCTCCACCCGCTCGTCGGCGGTCTCCACGTCCACCGTGCGCGGCGAGGAGCCCTCCAGACCCAGCAGGACGGCCTTGGGCGTGCCGTGGCCGTGCCCGGTCGCGCCGAGCGAACCGTACAGCTCGCAGCGGACGGAGGCGGCGGAGTCCAGCAGGGACTCGTTGTGCAGCCGCCGCGCGAACATGCGCGCCGCCCGCATCGGGCCGACCGTGTGGGAGCTGGACGGGCCGATGCCGATCGAGAACAGGTCGAAGACCGAGATGGCCACGGGAACTCCTCGGGACAGGGTGGGGGCGCACGTCGTCGGGCGCCCCCACCGGGGAACTACTTGGTCAGGCCGGGGTACAGGGGGTGCTTGTGGGCGAGGGCGGTGACCCGGGCCTTGAGGGCCTCGACGTCGTAGGACGGCTTGAGGGTCTGGGCGATGACGTCGGCGACCTCGGCGAAGTCCTCGGCGGTGAAGCCGCGGGTGGCCAGGGCGGGGGTGCCGATGCGCAGGCCGGAGGTGACCATGGGCGGACGCGGGTCGTCGGGGACGGCGTTGCGGTTGACGGTGATGCCGACCTCGTGGAGGCGGTCCTCCGCCTGCTGCCCGTCCAGTTCGGACTCGCGCAGGTCGACCAGGATCAGGTGGACGTCGGTGCCGCCGGACAGGACGTTCACGCCGGCTTCGCGGGCGTCGGGCGCGGTGAGGCGATCGGCGAGGATCTTGGCGCCTTCGACCGTGCGGCGCTGGCGCTCCCTGAAGTCCTCGCCCGCGGCGACCTTGAAGGAGACGGCCTTGGCCGCGATCACGTGTTCCAGGGGGCCGCCCTGGAAGCCGGGGAAGACGGAGGAGTTCAGCTTCTTCGCGAACTCCTTCTTCGCGAGGATGATGCCGCCGCGGGGTCCGCCGAGGGTCTTGTGGGTGGTGGAGGTGACCACGTCGGCGTACGGGACCGGGTTCGGGTGGAGCCCGGCCGCGACGAGGCCCGCGAAGTGCGCCATGTCGACCCACAGGTACGCCCCGACCTCGTCGGCGATCCGGCGGAACTCGGCGAAGTCCAGCTGGCGGGGGTAGGCGGACCAGCCGGCGATGACGACCTTGGGGCGGTGCTCCTTGGCGAGGCGTTCGACCTCGGCCATGTCGACCAGGCCGGCCCCGTCGACGTGGTAGGCGACGACGTCGAACTGCTTGCCGGAGAAGTTGAGCCGCATGCCGTGGGTGAGGTGGCCGCCGTGGGCGAGGTCCAGGCCGAGGATGGTGTCGCCGGGCTGGGCCAGGGCGAACAGGGCGGCCTGGTTGGCGGAGGCGCCGGAGTGCGGCTGGACGTTGGCGTACTCGGCGCCGAACAGTTCCTCGACCCGGTCGATGGCGATCTGCTCGGCGACGTCGACGTGCTCGCAGCCGCCGTAGTAGCGGCGGCCGGGGTAGCCCTCGGCGTACTTGTTGGTCAGGACCGAGCCCTGGGCCTCCATGACCGCGAGCGGCGCGAAGTTCTCCGAGGCGATCATCTCGAGCGTGGACTGCTGGCGGTGCAGCTCGGCGTCGACCGCGGCCGCGATCTCGGGATCGAGCTCGTGCAGGGACGTGTTCAGGACGGACATGCGACTACGACTCCTCAGCCGGCGGTGTAGGCGGTGTACTCGTCAGCGGAGAGCAGATCGTCCGGCTCGCCCGTGATGCGTACCTTGAACAGCCACCCGCCCTCGAAGGGGGCGGAGTTCACCAGCGCCGGGTCGTCGACGACGTCCTGGTTGACCTCGGTGATCTCACCGGAGACCGGGGCGTACAGCTCGCTGACCGACTTGGTCGACTCCAGTTCGCCGCAGGACTCGCCCGCGGCCACCGTGGCGCCGGCCTCCGGGAGCTGGACGAAGACCACGTCGCCGAGCGCGTTGGCCGCGTGCTCCGTGATGCCGACCGTCGAGACGCCGTCCTCGGCGACCGACAGCCACTCGTGCTCCTTGCTGTAGCGCAGCTGCTGGGGGTTGCTCATGGCCTGAATTCTCCTGTACGCGGGGGAGTGCTGATGAAGGGGGACGGTCCAGGGCACGGGTGAGCAGCGCGAATGTGCGCAGTGTCACTCGCGCCCGGGGCCCAGTGTCTACTTCTGGCGCTTGTAGAAGGGCAGCGCCACGACCTCGTACGGCTCGTGGCTGCCCCGGATGTCCACGCCCACGCCCGCAGCGCCCGGGGTGGCGTGCGCGGCGTCGACGTAGGCCATCGCGATCGGCCTGCCCAGCGTCGGGGACGGCGCCCCGGAGGTGACCTCGCCGATCACCTCGCCGTTCGCCACGACCGCGTACCCGGCGCGCGGGACGCGGCGGCCCTCGGCGACCAGACCGACCAGGACGCGCGGCGGCTGCCGCTCGGCCAGCGCGGCCGCCTCGGCGAGCGCCTCGCGCCCGACGAAGTCGCCCTCCTTCCCGAACTTCACCACGCGCCCGAGGCCCGCGTCGAAGGGGGTGAGGGAGGTGCTCAGCTCGTGCCCGTACAGCGGCATGCCCGCCTCCAGGCGCAGCGTGTCCCGGCACGACAGACCGCAGGGGACCAGCCCGGCGCCTTCGCCGGCCTTGGTCAGCGCCTGCCACAGCTCGACGGCGTGCTCCGGCTTCACGAACAGCTCGAAGCCGTCCTCGCCGGTGTAACCGGTGCGCGCGATGAGCGCGGGGACGCCGGCGACGGTGCCCGGCAGGCCCGCGTAGTACTTCAGGCCGTCGAGGTCGGCGTCGGTGACGGCCGCGAGGATGCCGGGGGACTTTGGCCCCTGGACGGCGATCAGCGCGTAGGCGTCGCGGTCGTCGCGGACCTCGACGTCGAAGCCCTCGGACCGCTCCACCAGGGCGTCCAGCACGACCTGGGCGTTGGAGGCGTTGGCGACGACCATGTAGTGCGACGAGCCGGACTCGCTCTGCTCGAGCCTGTACACGATCAGGTCGTCGAGGATGCCGCCGTCGGCCCGGCAGATCATCGTGTAGCGGGCCCGGCCGGCCTTGACGCCGCCGATGTCGCCCACCAGGGCGAAGTTCAGGAACTCGGCCGCCTGCGGGCCGGTCACCGTGATCTCGCCCATGTGCGAGAGGTCGAAGAGTCCGGCCCGGGTGCGGACGGCGAGATGCTCGTCGCGTTCGGAGCCGTAGCGCAGGGGCATGTCCCAGCCGGCGAAGTCGGTCATCGTCGCGCCGAGCGAGCGATGCAGGGCATCGAGCGCGGTGTGACGGGGTGCGGTGCTGCTCATCGGTCGTTCGTCTCCCAAGGCGACGTGTGCCCCTCCCGCGCGGGCGGAGCCGGGCGGGGGGACGGCGAGGTCGTTCCTCCCCATCTGTCATCGGAACCTGAGAGGTTCGCCATGACCACCGCTGCGAACGGGGGCGGGACATGGCTTGCACCGTGGGTGGGACCGCCGGCGACGGCGGCCCGCTTTTCAGATGTGCCTCGCCCGCGCGGTAACGGGGCCTGAGAGATTCAAGGGAGGGACTTGCTCCTTCGGCGCCCCAGCGGAACTGCTGCTGAGGACTCTCCCGCGCGGATTCAAACGGCCGGTATGCAGTTGGCGCGGCCATCATCGCACGGCCCGCCCCCGTCGCGGCAGGCCGGATCTGTAACCGGCTTGTGTCGCTACGCGCACGAAAACGCGAGGCACCGCGCATTACCTTCTCTTTACGTGCGATGGGGATGAGTCATACCCGGCCCCAGGGGAGGACGATCACGGTGAAGAGGACGACCTCGGCGAGGACCACGGCCTTCGCGGCCGGCTCGGGGATCACGCTGCCCGCGCAGCCCGGCGCCCGGACACGCAGGGCGTGCTCCGGGCAGCCCGTGCCCGTCGTCCGCGACCTGCGCGAGCGGGCCGGACGCAGTCCGCACGGCCTGCTCTTCGGCCCGCGCGACCTGGTGGTCGTCACGGGTCTGCCCGGCAGCGGCAAGTCGACCCTGATGATGCGCGCGGTGGACGGCGTCCGCATCGACTCCCAGGACACCCGCGACCGCTGGGACGCCCGGATGCCCCGCCTGCTGCCCTACGCCCTCTACCGGCCGCTGGTCCGCCTCGCCCACTACGCCGGACTGCGCCGGGCCCTGCGCGACGGCGGGGGCGTCGTGGTCCACGACTGCGGCGCCCAGGCCTGGGTCCGCGACTGGCTGGCCCGCGCGGCTCGCCGCCGCGGCGGCGCCCTGCACCTGCTCGTCCTCGACGTCGGCGCGGACACGGCCCTGCGGGGCCAGCGCGAGCGCGGCCGAGGCGTCTCGCGGTACGCGTTCCTGCGGCACCGTCGCGCCGCCGCCCGTCTGCTGCGCTCGGTGGAGAAGGGCCGGCTGCCCGAGGGGTGCGGCTCGGCGGTCCTGCTCGACCGGCCCGCCGCCGACGTCCTGCGGCGGATCGGCTTCACGGGCTGAGGCGCGTCGGTCCCCGGGCGCGGGCTGGTCGTCCCACGGGCAGAGGCGGCGCCGCCGACACCCGCTAGCCTTTCAGTCACAGCAGCAGAGTGAGCGGTTCTTAGCAGGCGGTAGGCAGATGGACTTCCCCCCGGCGGACTTCCCCGCGGACTTCCCGGCGCAGGCGCACCCCCATTCGCACGGCGGATGGCCCGGCAACGAGCTGGAGGAGGTGCTCTCCGCCTCCCTCGGCGTGCCGGGAGCCGGCGGCCGGATCGTGGAGGTGCTCGGCCGCAGCTTCGTCTGGGTGCCGCTCCCCGGTGGCGGCGGCCCGCACAGCGGCCCCCTCGACCTGCCCACGATGGAACTCGACGGCCAGGTGTACGTGCCGGTCTTCAGCTCCGAGGAGCAGTTCCGCCAGGTCGTCGGCTCGCACATGTCGTTCACCGTCGCGCCGGCCGTGGAGTTCGCGCGGGGCCTGCCGCCGCAGGCGGGCATCCTCGTCAACCCCGACGGCGTGGTCGGCGTCCCGCTGCCGCCGGCCGCCGTGGCCGAGCTGTGCCGGGCCGGCCGCACCCCGCTGGACGGTCCGGCCGGCGGCGGCCGGGTCCGCCTCTACGAGCCGGACTGGCAGGACGACCCGATCGACTTCCTGGCGGCGGCCTCCGCGGAGTTCGAGGCCGCCGGCGTGGTCCGCACCGCCCGCCGCTGCCTGGCCGCGATCGAGACGGCGGACCCGGTGATGTTCGTGGGCGTCGAGCTCTCCCAGTGGGAGGGCGACCTGCGCGCACTCCCCCTGGAGGCCCTCGGCAGGGCCCTGACGACGGCGGCGGCGCCCTGGCCGGTCAACCTGGTCCTCCTCGACGTCGCCCAGGACCCGGTGGGCGACTGGATGCGGGAGCGCGTCCGCCCCTTCTACTCCAGGCTCCACTAGCCACAGGACCGGGGAGCGGGCCGCCCGGCCCGCGCTCTCAACTGCTCGACCATACGGAGCGCCTAAGCTGGACTCCGACGCGGGGCAACTTCTCGAAGGGGCGATAAAAAGTGAGCGCTGGCACTGCCGCGACCGGCTCGGTCGAGCACATGCTGCGCCAGGTCACGCCCGGGCGCTACGACGCCTACGAGGCGCTCCTGCGCGCGCTCGCGACCCCCTCCTCGGGTCAGGTCTGGATGCTGCTGTGGCACGGGCAGGCCGGCTCCCCGGACGCGCAGTACGGAAACATGGAGGTCGAAGGGCACGGCTACGCGCCCTGTGTGACGTCCGCCCAGGAGCTCAGCGCGAGCGGCTGGAACCGCTCGTACGAGGTGGTCGACGGGCTGGACGTGGCCCGGACCCTCTACCCCGACCACTACGGCCTCTGGCTGAACCCGCACGCCCCCGGTGGCGGCGTCGGCATTCCGTGGCTGGATCTGCGCCGGATCGCCACCGGCCTGGAGCGGCAGCCCGCCGGCCCGCTCCGGCTGTCCGAGCCCGCCATCGAGATCCCGCAGTTCTACGCGCTGCTCGCGCAGAACGCCCACCGCGCCCAGGCGGTCCGCACGCTGCGCCGGGCCTGGGTGCAGCCGGCGCTCGGCGCGCCCTACCTGGCCATCGGGCTCGACGTGTACGACTCCTCCCCGGCGGCCGTGGACGCCGTGCGGGCGATGATGCAGCAGTCCATCGGCGCGGTGCCGGACGGGCTGCCGGTCTCCACGGTCGCGATGACCGACGACTACGACCCCGTCGTGATGTGGATGCGCGCCAACGCCCGCCCCTTCTACGACCGCGAGGCGCACGCCCCCGCTCCGGCCCAGGGGCCGGGCGGCGGCTACGGCTTCCCGGGCCCGCGCCCGTACTGATCCGACGCCCGACGCCCGACGCCTGATGCCCGACGTCCGGTGTGCGGCGTCCGGGCGTCCGATGTGCGGGCCTCCGGGGTCCTGACGGTCACTCCCGGTCACGGGACGGCCGGTCGCTGATCGCCCGTCAGACCCGCACCGGCTCGTGGCGCGTGGCCGTGCCTGCCGCCGATCCCGCGCTCTGCCTCGCGCCGACGTCCTGAAGTGTTCCGGTTCTTCCGTGATGTGACGCCGGGCACACCTGACGGGCGCGCCGCACTCTCCGGATGTCGGGGTGTGGCGTTCGGGTAACGGAATGTGCAGGTCGGCATCACGGTTACGCATACTTTCGCCGCCAGATCTGGCGTGTGATCGCGCATGCATTGAAGACTCGCCTCTCAGACGCGAGGTCGTCGATCCTGTGAGCGAGTGCCCATCGGCAGCAATCCGGGGTCAACTGGACAGTTGGGCCGCACTCATCGGCGCCGGCCGCGTAGCAGGCAGTAAGTGGATCAAGCCGCCGACAGCGGCGGACAAAGGCCGGTCACCGCCGGCGAGAGGGGTCGGGTCACCGTGACCGCACCGATCGAGACCACCGGGTCGGCAACCGAGGTACAGCCCGAGGCTGTGCTCGCGGGTGTCGAGAAGGGGCAGATCGAGGGCCGTTCCCTGGGGCAGATCGCCTGGTCCCGCTTCAAGAAGGACAAGGTCGCCGTGGCCGGCGGGGTCATCGTGATCCTGCTGATCGTGCTCGCGCTCCTCTCGCGTCCGATCCAGGCCCTGTTCGGCCTGGACCCCAACGCCTTCAACCAGGACCTGATCGACCCCAACACGTCGATCCCCCAAGGGGACTTCGGCGGCATGAGCTGGGAGCACCCGCTCGGCGTGGACCCCAAGTTCGGGCGCGACATCGCCACCCGCATCCTCGAGGGCTCCTGGGTGTCGCTGGTCGTGGCCTTCGGGGCGACGATCCTGTCGAACACCATCGGCGCCGTCCTCGGCGTGGTCGCCGGCTACTACGGCGGGCGGGTCGACTCGATCATCAGCCGGCTGATGGACACCTTCCTCGCCTTCCCCCTCCTGCTGTTCGCCATCGCCATCTCCGCCACGCTGCAGGGCGGCGCGTTCGGCATGGAGGGCCTGCCGCTGCACATCAGCGTGCTCATCTTCGTCATCGGCTTCTTCAACTGGCCTTATCTGGGACGCATCGTCCGGGGCCAGACGCTCGCCCTGCGGGAACGCGAGTTCGTGGACGCGTCGCGGGGCATGGGCGCCAAGGGGCCGTACATCCTCTTCCGGGAGCTGCTGCCCAACCTGGTCGGCCCGATCATCGTCTACTCGACGCTGCTCATCCCGACCAACATCCTCTTCGAGGCCAGCCTGAGCTTCCTGGGCGTCGGCATCCAGCCCCCGCAGGCGTCGTGGGGCGGCATGCTCAAGGAGGCGGTCACCTACTACCAGGTCGATCCGCAGTTCATGATCGTGCCCGGTCTCGCCATCTTCGTGACCGTGCTGGCGTTCAACCTGCTCGGCGACGGTCTCCGTGACGCTCTCGACCCGCGCAGCCGCTGACGTGCAGCCGCAGCGAGAGTCCGACAGATTTCCATCAACAAAGGGGAAGCAGACCATCATGCGAAGGTCAGGGCTGGCCGCGATTGCGGCCATCGGCAGTGTGAGCCTGTTGCTCGCCGGCTGCAGCAAGGCCGATGACAACACGGACAAGGACGGCGGCAAGTCCGCCGGGGCCGACGCGGCCACCAAGGGCGTCGTCAACGCGTCCACCCAGAAGGGTGGGACGGTCACGTACGAGTACTCCGACGTGCCGGACTCCTTCGACCCGGGCAACACGTACTACGCGTACATGTACAACCTCAGCCGCGTCTACGCGCGTCCGCTGATGACCTTCCAGCCCGGCGCGGGCGAGGAGGGCAACAAGCTCGTCCCCGACCTCGCGGCGAGCGCGGGCGTGCCGAGCGACGGCGGCAAGACCTGGACGTACAAGCTGCGCACGGGCCTGAAGTACCAGGACGGCACGGCGATCACGTCCAAGGACGTCAAGTACGCCGTCGAGCGCTCCAACTTCGCGCGTGACGTCCTGTCCCTCGGCCCGAACTACTTCCAGCAGCTCCTGGTGGGCGGCGAGGCGTACAAGGGTCCGTACAAGGACAAGAAGGGTCTCGCGTCCATCGAGACCCCGGACGACACCACGATCGTCTTCAAGCTGAAGTCGGCGTTCCAGGAGTTCGACTACCTGGTCGCGACGCCGCAGACCGCGCCGGTGCCCGAGGCCAAGGACAAGGGCATCGACTACGTCAAGAACATCGTGTCCTCGGGCTCGTACAAGTTCGAGAGCTACGACGAGGGCAAGCAGGTCACCCTCGTCCGCAACGAGAACTGGGACGCGAAGACCGACCCGCTGCGCAAGCAGTACCCGGACAAGATCGTCGTCAAGCTGAAGGTCAACGCCGAGACGATCGACCAGGACGTCCAGGCCGGCGACGCGATCGACCTCGGCGGCACCGGCGTCCAGGCCGCGACGCAGGCGAAGGTCATCAACGACGCCGCGCTGAAGGCCAACACCGACAACACCTACGGCGGCCGTCTCGTCTACCTGGCGATCAACACCAAGGTCGCGCCGTTCGACAACGTCGCCTGCCGCAAGGCCGTGCAGTACGCCGTCGACAAGGTCTCGGTGCAGACCGCCGAGGGCGGCCCGATCCGCGGTGACATCGCCACCACCGTCCTCCCGCCGGACATCCCGGGCTACGCGAAGGCCGACGCCTACGCCACCGACGGCAACAAGGGCGACGTCGCCAAGGCCAAGGAGCAGCTGAAGGCCTGCGGCAAGACGGCGATCACCACCAACATCACCGCGCGCAGCGACCGTCAGCCGGAGATCGACGCGGCCACCGCGATCATCGCCTCGCTGAAGAAGGTCGGCATCAACGCCAGCCTGAAGCAGTTCCCGTCGGGCAAGTACTTCACCGACTACGCGGGCGTCCCGGCGTTCAACAAGAAGAACAACGTCGGCCTGATGATGATGCAGTGGGGCGCCGACTGGCCGGGCGGCTACGGCTTCCTGCAGCAGATCCTGAACGGCGCCGCCATCGGCGCGTCCGGCAACACCAACCTGTCGGAGCTGAACGACCCCGAGGTCAACGCGAACCTCGCCAAGGCGATCGGCACGCAGGACGCGACCCAGCGCAACGCCATCTACACGCAGATCGACAAGAAGGTCATGGACGACGCGGCCCTCGTGCCGCTGACCTACTTCAAGGTCCTGCTGTACCGCCCCGCGAACTACACCAACCTGGTGTCGACGGCGGCCTTCAGCGGTCAGTACGACTACCTCAACATCGGCACGACCAAGAAGTAGCCCCGGAAGGCAGGTGAAGGCATTGGTGCCCGCGGGCTTCCCGGCCCGCGGGCACCAGGCCGATCCCCGTGATCTCGTACATCCTCCGTCGGACGTTCGCGGCAGTGATCCTGCTGCTGGTCGTCACCGCGGTGACCTTCGCCATCTTCTTCCTGCTGCCACGGCTCGCCGGCCAGACCGCCGACCAGATGGCCCAGCAGTACATCGGGAAGAGCCCGTCGGCGGCGGACATCGCTGCGGTCAAGCGCAACCTCGGTCTGGACGACCCGGTCTATCTCCAGTACTGGCACTTCATCAAGGGTGTCGTGACCGGTGCCACCTACGACCTGGGGCCCACCACCGCGCACTGTGACGCGCCGTGCTTCGGGTACTCCTTCAAGACCCACGAGGCGGTCTGGCCGCAGCTCACCTCCCGCCTGCCGGTGACGGGTTCGCTCGCCGTCGGCGCCGCCCTGATGTGGCTGGTCGGCGGTGTGGTCATCGGTGTGATCTCCGCGCTGAAGCCGCGCTCGATCTTCGACCGCACCTTCATGGGCATCGCGCTCGCCGGTGTGTCGCTCCCCATGTTCTTCACGGGCAGCCTGGCGATCCTGCTCTTCACCTACCAGATCCCGATCTTCGGCCGCACCTACGTGCCGTTCTCCGAGAACCCGGCGCAGTGGGCCAACACGCTGTTCCCCGCGTGGTGTTCGCTCGCGCTGCTGTACTCCGCCATCTATGCGCGGCTGACCCGCTCGGGGATGCTGGAGACGATGAACGAGGACTTCATCCGCACGGCCCGCGCCAAGGGCCTGCGCGAGCGCAACGTCGTCGCCCGGCACGGTCTGCGGGCCGCGCTGACGCCGATCATCACGGTGTTCGGCATGGACGTCGGTCTGCTGCTCGGCGGTGCCCTGATCACCGAGTCCGTCTTCTCGCTGCACGGCGTCGGCGAGTACGCGGTGAAGGCCATCACGGACAACGACCTGCCGCCCATCCTCGGCGTCACGCTGCTCGCCGCCTTCTTCGTCGTCATCGCAAATCTCCTGGTGGACCTGCTCTACGCGGCCGCCGACCCGCGGGTGAGGCTCTCGTGACCGAACTGTCCAAGACCGGCGCCGCCGTGGGCGAGCCCACCGGCCCGTCCTCGAACAAGCCCGGCGCGTTCCTCGACGTGCGCGACCTCAAGGTGCACTTCCCGACCGACGACGGCCTGGTCAAGTCCGTCGACGGGCTCAGCTTCCAGGTGGAGAAGGGCAAGACCCTCAGCATCGTGGGCGAGTCCGGCTCCGGGAAGTCCGTCACCTCGCTGGCGATCATGGGTCTGCACCGGCTCGGCGCGCGCGGCAAGAACGTGCAGATGTCCGGCGAGATCTGGCTCGACGGCAAGGAGCTGGTCTCCGCCGACCCGGACGAGGTGCGCCGGCTGCGCGGCCGCGAGATGGCGATGATCTTCCAGGATCCGCTGTCCGCGATGCACCCGTACTACACGATCGGCAACCAGATCGTGGAGGCGTACCGCGTCCACCACGACGTCACCAAGAAGGCCGCCCGCGCGCGGGCGATCGAGATGCTCGACCGGGTCGGCATCCCGGAGCCGGCGAAGCGTGTGGACGGCTACCCGCACGAGTTCTCCGGCGGTATGCGCCAGCGCGCGATGATCGCCATGGCGCTGGTCAACAACCCCGAGCTGCTCATCGCGGACGAGCCGACCACCGCCCTGGACGTGACCGTCCAGGCGCAGATCCTGGACCTCATCCGGGACCTGCAGAAGGAGTTCGGCTCCGCGGTCGTCATCATCACCCACGACCTCGGCGTGGTCGCCGAGATCGCCGACGACGTCCTGGTGATGTACGGCGGCCGGTGCGTGGAGCGCGGCCCGGTCGACGAGATCTTCGAGAAGCCGCAGCACCCCTACACCTGGGGCCTGCTCGGCTCGATGCCGCGCATCGACCGTGAGACCTCCGAGCGGCTCATCCCGGTCAAGGGCCAGCCGCCGAGCCTCATCAACGTCCCCTCGGGCTGCGCCTTCCACCCCCGCTGCCCGTACGCGGACGTGCCCAAGGGTGATGTCACCCGCACCGTGCGCCCCGAGTTGCAGCAGGTCGGCGGCGGGCACTGGTCCGCCTGTCACCTCTCGTCGGAGGACCGTACGCGGATCTGGACCGAAGAGATTGCGCCGAAGCTGTGAGTGAGACGAAGAAGACGGACGCGGCCGCCCCGGTTCCGCAGCAGGCCTCCTCCCCCGAGGACCGCGAGGTGCTGCTCAAGGTCCAGGGCCTGCAGAAGCACTTCCCCATCCGCAAGGGCGTCCTGCAGCGTCAGGTCGGCGCGGTCAAGGCGGTCGACGGCATCGACTTCGAGGTGCGCAAGGGCGAGACCCTGGGCGTCGTCGGCGAGTCCGGCTGCGGAAAGTCGACCATGGGCCGGGTCATCACCCGGCTCGAGGAGCCGACCGGCGGCCGGATCCACTTCGAGGGCCAGGACATCACCCGGCTGAAGCCGTCCGCGATGCGCCCGCTGCGGCGGGACATCCAGATGATCTTCCAGGACCCGTACGGTTCCCTGAACCCGCGGCACACCATCGGCGGGATCGTCTCGGCGCCCTTCCGTCTCCAGGGCGTGGAGCCCGAGGGCGGCGTGAAGAAGGAGGTGCAGCGGCTCCTGGAGCTCGTGGGTCTGAGCCCCGAGCACTACAACCGCTACCCGCACGAGTTCTCCGGCGGTCAGCGCCAGCGCATCGGCATCGCCCGCGCGCTCGCCCTGAAGCCGAAGCTCGTCGTGGCGGACGAGCCGGTCTCCGCGCTGGACGTGTCGATCCAGGCGCAGGTCGTCAACCTGATGGACGACCTCCAGCAGGAACTCGGCCTGACCTACGTGATCATCGCGCACGACCTGTCCGTCGTACGGCACGTCTCGGACCGCATCGCGGTGATGTACCTCGGCAAGATCGTCGAACTCGCCGACCGGACCTCGCTGTACCAGTCGCCGATGCACCCGTACACCAAGGCGCTCATGTCGGCGGTGCCGGTCCCGGACCCCAGGCGCCGGGGCGCCAAGAGCGAGCGCATCCTGCTCAAGGGCGACGTGCCCTCGCCGATCTCGCCGCCGAGCGGCTGCCGCTTCCACACCCGGTGCTGGAAGGCGACGCAGGTCTGCGCGACCCAGGAGCCCGTGCTCGTCGAGCTGCGGACGGGTCAGCAGGTCGCCTGCCACCACCCGGAGAACTTCGCGGACCAGGCCCCGCAGGACGTCGTCCTGCTGACCGCCGCGAAGGAGGCGGCGGAGCTGGTGGCCGACGAGGTGCTCGCCGAGTCGGCGGCGACCTCGGCGGCGGTGGCGGCGGAGATCGCCGACCACCCGGAGTCCGAGGCCGCCGAGACGGCCGAGGTCCCGGAGGCGGAGACCGCCGAAGAGGCCGCCGGTCCGGCGGAGACGGCTGAGGCCCCCGAGACGGCCGAGGAGCCCGAGGCCTCCGAGTCCCCCGCGGCGTCCCCGGCGTCCCCGGCGTCCGACCGTGAGACGCCGTCCAAGGAGAAGTAAGCACCAGCAGATCACAGCCCCCGCCTTGCAATGTAAGGCGGGGGCTGTCTGTTGGGTGACAATGTAAGGGTGCTCCAGCAGATCTTCAGTCCTTCCGTCCAGCACACCCTCGACCTGTTCGGCATCTTCGTGTTCGCCATCTCGGGGGCGCTGCTCGCCGTCCGCAAGAACTTCGACGTGTTCGGCATCGCGACGCTCGCCGAGGTCACCGCGCTCGGCGGCGGGCTGTTCCGGGACCTGGTCATCGGGGCGGTGCCGCCGGCCGCCTTCACCGACCTCGGGTACTTCCTCACGCCGCTGTTCGCCGCGCTGCTCGTCGTCTTCCTGCATCCGCAGGTCGAGCGGATCCAGACCGGCGTCAACGTCTTCGACGCGGCCGGCCTCGGCCTGTTCTGCGTCACCGGCACGACGAAGGCGTACGACTACGGGCTCGGCCTCACCGCGTCGGCCGCGCTGGGGCTCGCCACCGCGGTCGGCGGCGGTGTGCTGCGCGACGTGCTGGCCAACGAGGTGCCCTCGCTCCTGCGCTGGGACCGCGACCTGTACGCGGTCCCGGCGATCGTCGGCGCCGCCATGGTCGCGCTCTGCATCCGCTACGACGTGCTCACCCCGCTGGCCAGCGGGACGGCTGCGGTCACCGCCTTCGTGCTGCGGCTTCTGGCGATGAGGTTCCACTGGCGAGCGCCTCGTGCCTGGAATCGTCGCTCGACGGTGCGCGAGGAGTAGCCCGGCCCCCGCCGCCGGCGACGGGGCTCTGCTCCATCTGCAGGGTCAGCCAGCGGAACGCCGGCACGACCTGCGGCCGCCACAGCGCCATGGAGTGGCCGCCCGCGCTCTTCGGGATGTACACGACGTGCACGGTCGTCGGCGCCTTCGCCTCCTTGCGCAGGGCCAGCGCCGCCTCGTAGCCGTCCTGCGGCTGACCGGAGAGGTACAGGGCCACGGCGGGCGGCACGACGGCCTTGCGCAGCAGCAGGTAGGGGTTGTTGGCCCGGCGCAGCGAAGGACTCCTGGCCGCGAGGGACTTGTGCTCGCCGATCGGGTCGCTGTACCCGGACAGGCTCACCGCGGCCCGGAATCGGTCGGGGTGGGCGACGGCGAGCTTGGCCGCGCAGTGGGCTCCCGCCGAGTACCCGGCGACCGCCCAGCCCTTGGGCGCGGGCTGGGCCCGGAAGTTGTCCCTGACCATCTTCGGCACGTCGATGCTGAGCCAGCTGTCCGCGTTGACGACGTGCGGGACGTTGGCGCAGCCGGTGTCCACCCCCGGCAGCAGCGTGGTGCGCGGTGCGACCAGGATGAACGGCGCGATCTCGCCCGAGCGCATCAGCGGCTCCAGCTGCTCGTGCACGTGCAGCGACCCGAACCAGGACTTGGGGGAGCCCGGATAGCCGGGCAGCAGCTCCACGACGGGGAAGGAGCGGTGCGCGTAGGCGGGATCGTCGTACTGCGGGGGCAGCCAGACGTAGACCTCGGCGTTCACGCCCGAGACCTGGCCCTCGAGCTGGGTGACGCGCACCCCGCCGGCCGCGTGCATCCCCGTCCCGTCCGCCCGCGCGAACTGCTGCTTGACCTTGGGCAGCCGATCGAGCGCGATGCCGCCGGTGCCGTCGGCGCCCAGGTCGGCGGCCTGCTGCACATGGGTGCCGGTGCCCAGCAGGTCGCCCCAGGTGTCGTACAGGCTGTTGGCGTTGTTGACGAGAACGAAGACCAGGGCGACGGCGGTGCCCTGGGCGAACAGCAGCATCAGCATCCGGGCCGCGACGCGCAGCAGCCGCGGTCCGCGCATCCGCGACCACAGCAGCAGCGGCAGTGCGACGGCGAGCACGGAAACGGCGATCAGGGTGTAGAGGAACGGAGTCCCGGTGAGGCTCATGTCCTTGCAGAGGGGAATAGGGGCGGCAAGGTTACGGACGAGTCGGGACACTTACCGAGAAATTTGCCGTCTCATGTCCCGCCTTCACCTTCCGTCGCGCACAAAGCTACCGCTTAGTAACGAGTTGCTGTACCGTTCAGGCATGCCAGAAGCAGCTACCGCGGCGGCCGAGCGGGTCTCCGTCGCCTCCGTCACGGCCTCGATCGGCGACAGCGAGTTCGACCGGGACACCGCGCTCACCCGGCGGGCGCCCGGTGTCTATGACATCGACCTGTCGGCCGGCTGGACGATCATCAGCGCCGTCAACGGCGGCTATCTCCTCGCCGTCCTCGGCCGGGCCCTCGCGGACGCCCTGCCGCACGGCGACCCGTTCACGATCTCGGCCCACTACCTCACCGCGTCGCAGCCCGGCCCCGCGACCGTCCGCACGGACGTCGTCCGCTCCGGCCGCACCCTGTCGACCGGCCAGGCCTCGCTCTTCCAGTACGACGAGCACGGCGCCGAGGTCGAGCGGATCCGCGTCCTCGCCTCCTACGGCGACCTGGACGCGCTCCCGGACGACGTCCGCACCACGGCCAGGCCCCCGGCGATGCCGCCCCCCGAGCAGTGCTTCGGCCCCGAGGACGGACCGGCCCCGGTGGACGGCAGCTCCGCCATCACCGACCGGCTGATGCTCAAGCTGGACCCGTCGACCCTCGGCTGGGCGCTCGGGCAGCCGTCCGGCAAGGGTGAGATGCGTGCCTGGTTCGGCCTGAAGGACGGCCGCGACCCCGACCCGCTCTCCCTGCTGCTGGCGGTGGACGCCCTGCCGCCGACCGCCTTCGAGATCGGTCTGCGCGGCTGGGTCCCCACGGTGGAGCTGACCGTTCACGTCCGCTGCCGTCCGGCTCCCGGACCGCTGCGCGTCTCCATCGTCACCCGCAACCTCGCGGGCGGCTTCCTCGAGGAGGACGCCGAGGTCTGGGACAGCGCGGACCGGCTGGTCGCGCAGTCGCGCCAGCTGGCGAGGGCCCGGCTCGCCTGATCGGGCTCCCGGACCGGCTGTCCGTGTCACGGAGCTGTACCAGCGCCTCCTCGTCCGCCGGACGGACCCGGAGGTCAACTCCCAGGTCGGGGAGTTCTCTTGGGGGGCGCTTTGCCCGCCTGACAGACAGCGGACAGAGAAGCCTCAGGAAGCCCCCAAGCGCCGTTGGTTGAGTGCCCGCCTCAGGTTCTCCCCATCTCCCTGGAGCTGACTCTCATGAAGCGTGCGCTGATGCCCGTCCGTCTCGTCCCCGCGGTGGCGCTGCTGGCGCTCTCGCCCCTCGCTCTGGCGGCCTGCGGCTCGGGCGACTCCTCCTCCTCGAACTCGAACGGCGGCGGTCCGGGGCAGCAGTCCTGCCAGGCGCCGTCCGGCAACGCCTCCGGAATGCCGAGCGGGGCGCCGAGCGGCGCTCCCTCGGGAGCGCCGACCGGTGCGGCTTCGGGACAGCCGACGGGGGCCCCTACCGGCGTCCCGTCGGGCGCCCCGAGCGGCGCTCCCAGCGGTGCCCCCGGCGGCGGTGGTCAGGGCGGCCCCGGCGGCGGTCAGGGCGGCGGCTGTGGCGGTCCGGGCGGCGGCCAGGGACAGCAGGCCCAGCAGCAGGGCTGACCACAGGCAGGCGGTACACAGGGGCGGCGCGTCCGGGAACGGGTGCGCCGCCCCTGCGCGTCGCCGCCGGCGGTCAGTCCAGCCAGTGGTGACGGCCGATGCTGATGAGCCGCATCTGACGGGTCGCCATCCTGGCGACCCGTTCGCGCTCCTCCGGTGAGGCCTCCAGGGACTCGAGGAACAGCGAGGCCGTGATGAGCATCTGGTCGACGTAGAGATGCGAGAGCATCAGCAGGTCGTCGTCGCTCCAGCCCTCGGCCTCGGAATCCTTGGCCAGCTCGGCCTTCACCTCTTCGGCGAACCGGCCCAGTTGCTCCCGGATCGCCTCCCGTACCGGCTGGACCCCGCCGTGTCGCTCCCGCGCGATGAAACGGACGTGAGCGGGGTACGCGGTCACGTGACCGGCTATCAACTCCACAGCGCGCGTGATGCGTTCGGCACTCGTGTCGGCCGTGGTCACGGTGGTGCGGATCATCGGGTGCAGACTGCCCAGCGCCTCCTCGACCAGCGCCACACCGAGATCCGCCGTGGAGCGGAAGTGCCGGTAGAAGGCCGTCGGGGCCACTCCGACGGCCCGGGTGACCTCGCGCAGGCCCAGGCTGCTCAGGCTCTGCTCCTCGAGCAGCAGCAAGGCCGCGTCCAGGAGCGACTGCCGGGTCTTCTGCTTCTGTGCCTGCCGGATGCCGAGGGTGTGACTCATGTCATCCAGTTAACAACTGTTCTCCGTAATTGGAAAGCCGGGAGGCACGCTAGACTCTGGAGTCAGTGAACAAGTGTAACCACAACTGTTCACCGAAACGTCACGAACGCGGCGCCACGCCGCCTCGAAGGGGGTACGTCCCATGCTGTTCCTCGTCGCCGCACTGCTGCTGTTCGGCGTCGTCCTGGGCACCGTCGCCCACGCGCCGTTCGCCTTCACGCTCGTCGCCGGCGTGGTGATCGCCGCATGGCTCGGCGTCTTCGCGCTCCGCGAGCGCCACGGCCGCCGGCGCACCTCGGCGCACTGACCCGCCGACCCGCCTGCCTGCCGACCCACCGATCGACCGATCCACAGGAGCTGACCGACCATGCACCTCACCGCACCGGCCACACGTCGCACCGGCGTCCGGGACGCCGACGGCATGGCCGTCGCGTCCTTCATCCTGGGCCTGCTGGGCCTGCTCGTCCTCAACGTCTTCCTCGGCCCCATCGCCGTCATCCTCGCGGCGGCGGCCCTCTGGCGCGGCACCGCCCGCCGCGGCCGCGCCTACCTCGGCCTCGCCCTGGGCGTCGCCGACCTGCTCGTCCTGGTCGCGTTCATGCAGGCGGACTCGACGGTCTCCTGGAGCTTCTGACCGCGCCGGCCGCACCTGCGAGCGAGAGGCGCCACCCGGTCCCCGTAGAATCGGGCCACCATGGCATACCTCGACCACGCCGCGACCACGCCGATGCTCCCCGAGGCGGTCGAGGCGCTCACCGCGCACCTGAGCATCACCGGTAACGCCTCCTCCCTCCACGCAGCCGGCCGGCAGGCCCGCCGCACGGTCGAGGAAGCCCGTGAGACCCTCGCGGAAGCGCTCGGCGCCCGCCCCAGCGAGGTCGTCCTCACCTCCGGCGGCACCGAGGCCGACAACCTCGCGGTCAAAGGCCTGTACTGGTCCCGCCGAGACGCCGACCCGGCCCGCACCCGTGTCCTGGCGAGCCCCGTGGAGCACCACGCCGTGCTCGACGCCGTCCACTGGCTCGGCGAGCACGAGCGCGCCACGGTCGAGTACCTGCCGGTCGACGCCGAGGGACGGGTCCACCCCGACGTCCTTCGCGACGCGATCGCGCGCAATCCCCAGGACGTCGCCCTGGCCACCGTGATGTGGGCGAACAACGAGATCGGCACGATCCTGCCGGTCCGTGAACTGGCCGACGCGGCAGCCGAGTTCGACGTCCCGCTGCACGCCGACGCGGTGCAGGCCTTCGGTCAGGTCCCCGTCGACTTCGCCGCCTCCGGGCTCGCCGCCATGACGGTCTCCGGTCACAAGATCGGCGGCCCGTACGGGATCGGCGCCCTGCTGCTGGGCCGCGAGCACACCCCCGTCCCCGTCCTGCACGGCGGCGGGCAGGAACGCCATGTCCGCTCCGGCACCCTCGACGTCCCCGCCATCGCCTCCTTCGCGGTCGCCGCACGCATCGCCGCCGAGCGGCGCGAGTGGTTCGCCCGTGAGGTCGGCGCGCTGCGCGACGCGCTGATCGACGCCGTGGGCACGGCCGTCCCGGACGCGATCCTCGGCGGCGACCCCGTGGACCGGCTGCCGGCCAACGCGCACTTCACCTTTCCGGGCTGCGAGGGCGACTCGCTGCTGCTGCTGCTGGACGCCCAGGGCATCGAGTGCTCCACCGGCTCCGCCTGCACCGCCGGCGTCGCCCAGCCCAGCCATGTGCTGCTGGCCACCGGCGTCGACCCCGACCTGGCCCGCGGCACCCTGCGCTTCTCCCTCGGCCACACCTCCACCGAGGCCGATGTCGAAGCGGTGGCCAAGGCCATCGGCCCTGCGGTCGAGCGGGCCCGCGCGGCGGGGCTGACGTGACGCGCGGCGACTGACCCGCCCCCACGGCCCCGCGGCCCCTGCCGCCCTGGGCCCCTCGGGGCGGTCGTCGCGCCCGTCGTGGTCGTCACGGAGGTCGACGCTCTTGCGCGGTTCACGGCGGCACGGTGGGCGACCCGTCACGCCCGGGTGGGCGACCCCGTCACGCCTGGCGCCGCGCGTCGGCCGCCTGCGCCGCGGCGACGAGCCGCAGGTAGCGCTTCCAGTCCCAGTGCTTGCCCGGATCGGTGTGGTCGGTGCCCGGCACCTCCACGTGCCCGATGATGTGCTCCCGGTCCACCGGTATGTCGTAGCGGCGGCAGACCGCGGCGGTGAGCCGGGCGGACGCGGCGTACATCACGTCCGTGAAGTCCTGCGGCCGGTCGACGAACCCCTCGTGCTCGATGCCCACACTGCGCTCGTTGTAGGAGCGGTTGCCCGAGTGGTACGCCACGTCCAGCTCGCGGACCATCTGCGTGACGCGACCGTCCTTGCCGACGATGTAGTGCGCCGCCGCCCGGTGCCCAGGGTCCTCGAACGCCTTGACCGCGCTCCCCAGATCTCCCTGGGTCACATGGATGACGACCATGTCGATCCCGTAGTCGTCCGGTCGGTCCGCCCAGCGGAAGTTCGCCTCGGAGGCCGGCGTCCAGCGCGCGCCGAGGAAGTCCACCGCCCCCTCCACCCGCTGTCTGCGCACGCCGGGCAGCCGCCAGTACAGCCGCGTCAGCTCCTCACGCGCCAGAACTCCGGTGCCGACGGCTGCCGCCAAGCCGCCGATCAGCAGCGCGCGCCGCCCGATCCGCCGGTCGGAGTCACCTCGTGTCGCCCCCATGGCCCGTCCTTCCTCGGACCCGGTCCGTCGGACAGGGCCGGTCCCTCGAGATCGTCAACGGATACTCGCGGGCCCGGGTTCCCGGCGACCCGTACCCTGAAAGGGTTATGACTGAGACCTCGCAGCGCCCCCGCCCCCTTCGCGTACTCGCCGCCATGTCCGGCGGGGTCGACTCCGCCGTCGCCGCCGCCCGCGCGGCCGAAGCCGGCCACGACGTCACCGGCGTCCACCTCGCGCTCTCCGCGAACCCGCAGTCGTTCCGCACCGGCGCGCGGGGCTGCTGCACCATCGAGGATTCGCGTGACGCCCGTCGCGCCGCGGACGTCATCGGCATCCCGTTCTACGTCTGGGACCTCGCCGACCGCTTCCGCGAGGACGTCGTCGACGACTTCGTCGCCGAGTACGAGGCCGGCCGCACCCCCAACCCCTGCCTGCGCTGCAACGAGAAGATCAAGTTCGCCGCGCTGCTCGACAAGGCGCTCGCGCTCGGCTTCGACGCGGTGTGCACCGGCCACTACGCGAAGGTGCTGGTCCGCGAGGACGGCGCGCGCGAACTGCACCGCGCCTCCGACATGGCGAAGGACCAGTCGTACGTCCTCGGCGTGCTGGACGACCGGCAGCTCGCCCACGCGCTCTTCCCCCTCGGCGACACGGTGACGACCAAGGACGAGATCCGTGCGGAGGCGGAGCGGCGGGGCCTCGCCGTAGCCAAGAAGCCCGACTCCCACGACATCTGCTTCATCGCCGACGGCGACACCCAGGGCTTCCTCGCCCAGCGGCTCGGCCGGGCGGAGGGCGACATCGTCGACGAGTCCGGCACGAAGATCGGCACCCACGAGGGCGCGTACGGCTTCACCGTCGGCCAGCGCAAGGGCCTGCGCATCGGCACCCCCGCCGCCGACGGCAAGCCCCGCTACGTCCTCGACATCTCCCCGGTGAACAACACCGTGACGGTCGGTCCCGCCGCCTCCCTCGACGTCGGCGCGCTGACCGCGATCAAGCCCCGCTGGTGCGGCGCCGCCCCCACCGGCCCCGGCGTGTACACGGCCCAGCTGCGCGCCCACGGCGGCGAGACCGAGGTGGCCGCCGAACTCGTCGGCGACCGCCTCCAGGTCACGTTCACCGAGCCGGTCCGGGGCGTGGCGCCCGGTCAGGCGATCGTGCTGTACGACGGCACACGGGTCGTCGGCTCGGCCACGATCGCATCGACCGTGCGGACGGCGGCCGGGGTGGCCTGACGCCGCCGGAGGACCGGGGCCGGGGGCTCGGGGTCCCGGGGGTGGTCCGGAGCCCCCGGGCCGGCCCGGGCGTCAGTCCTGCCCGGCGAAGAAGTCCGCCAGCACCGGCGCCAGCACGTTCGGATCCACCATGTGGGACTGGCCTTCCAGCGTCCGGTACGTCCCCCGGGGCACGGCGTCCGCGACGGTGCGCACCGCCTCGCGCATCCAGGGCGGGCTCGCCCCGCCCGCCACGGCCAGCACCGGCACGCGGACCGACGCCAGCCGCTCCCGCGGCGCCGTGCCGCCGCCCATGACGGCGTCGTCGTGGGCGAGGGTCGGCGCGATGGCCTCCATCCCCGCCCACATGGGCGACCGGCGCGCGCCCTGGATCATCTCCTCGGCGAGCCCCGTCAGCCGCAGGAACAGCTCGACGGCGTCCCCTCGCCGCCCCTGCGCGAGCGCCTCGGTCAGGTCCGCCGTGTACGCGGCGCGGTCCCGCGCCCCCTCCTCGTCGACGGCGTACGGCGTCTCGTAGACGGCCACCCGGCTCACCGGCAGCCCGGCGGCCGCCGCCTCCAGAGCCAGCGCCCCGCCGGACGAGACGCCGTACAGCGCCGCCTCGCCGCCCGCCGCGTCCACCAGGGCGCCCAGGTCCTCCACCTCGCGCCGCACCGCGTACGGCGCCGTGTCGCCGCTCCCACCGCGGCCCCGGCGGTCGTACCAGAGGACGGTGAAGCGGTCGGCGAGCAGCCCGGCCAGGGGCGCCACGGTGCCGCCCGTGGACATCGCCCCGGTCACGAGGATGACCGCGGGGCCCTGTCCGGCGCGGGAGTACGCGAGTTCGGTGCCGTCGCGGGAAATCGTCTTCTTGTCCATGCCTGTGCAGACTGCCGCACCGCACGGCCCTCATCGCCCTACGACACCTCAACTTCGTAGAAGCAGAGGTGGTTCCTGATCGGTGCGACGTCCGGCTTCGGATCCGGATAGGCCCAGACGAGGTCGGACGCGCCCGGCAGCGACCAGTAGGACGCCGTTCCCTTGAAGGGGCAGTAGGTGTGCGTCTCGGAGGGGGTCAGCAGGTCGAGCCGGACGTCCTCGGCGGGGATGTAGTAACGCGCCGGACAGCCGGTCTCGCGCAGGACGAGCGCCCGGTCGGTCTCGGCCAGCACATGGCCGTCGTGCACCACCCTGACGTGCCGGTCGCTGTGCTCGACGGTGATCGTGTGTCCTCGGGTCATGCAGGGACAGCGCTCGGGGGCCCGCGGTTCTTCCCGCGTACCGTGGCGCCATGCGTATCTGCGTCTTCCTGTCCGCGGCCGACCTCGACGACCGCTACACCCGCCCCGCGCGCGAGTTCGCCGAACTGCTCGGCAAGGGCGGTCACACCCTCGTCTGGGGCGGCTCGGACGTCGGCCTGATGAAGGTCGTCGCCGACGGCGTGCAGTCGGCCGGCGGCCGGCTGTGCGGGGTGTCGGTGGACTTCCTCGCCGCGTCGGCGCGGCCGGGAGCCGACGAGATGGTGATCGCGAAGGACCTGGCCGAGAGGAAGCGGCTGCTCCTGGCGAAGTCGGACGCCGTGGTGATCATGGTCGGCGGGACCGGGACGCTGGACGAGGCCACCGAGATACTGGAGCTGAAGAAGCACGGCCACACCGACAAGCCGGTCGTGCTGCTCAACACCGCGGGCTTCTACGACGGCCTGAAGGAGCAGTTCCGGCGGATGGAGGCCGAGGGCTTCCTGCCCAGGCCCCTCACCGACCTGGTGTTCTTCGCGGAGGAGGCGGTGGGCGCCCTCGCCTACCTCGAGGAGAGCCGGGGCATCGGGTGACCCTGCGGTGATGCGAGCATGGCGGGCATGGCTACCCATGTGATCACCGGTGCGGGCTCCGGCATCGGCGCCGCCGTCGCCCGCCGTCTGCACGCGCGCGGGGACGAACTCGTGCTGCACGCGCGCGACGCCGGCCGGGCGAAGGAACTCGCGGCCGGCTTCCCCGGCGCGCGGACGCTCGTCGGCGACCTCGCCGACCCCGACAGGCTGAGCTGGGCCTTCTCCCACCAGAGCCTCCCGGAGCGGGTGGACTCCCTCCTGCACATCGCCGGAGTGGTCGACCTCGGCCCGGTCGGCGACCTCACCCCGAAGTCCTGGCGGCACCAGCTCAACGTCAACCTGATCGCCCCCGCGGAACTGACCCGGCACTTCCTGCCCCAACTGCGCACCGCGCGAGGCCACGTGCTGTTCGTCAACTCGGGCGCCGGCCTGCGGGCGAGCCCCGACTGGTCCGCCTACGCCGCCTCGAAGCACGGACTGAAGGCCCTCGCCGACTCGCTGCGGGCCGAGGAGCACGGCAACGGCGTCCGCGTCACCTCCGTCTACCCCGGACGGACGGCCAGCCCCATGCAGGCCAAGGTGCACCGGCAGGAGGGCAAGGAGTACGACCCCGCCGAATGGATCGACCCCGAGTCGGTGGCCACGACGATCCTGACGGCGCTCGACCTCCCGAGGGACGCCGAGATCAACGACCTGACGGTACGGCCGGGGCGCTGACGGTCCGTCGCGCTACGTACGCTTCACCCGTGAACGCAGACTTCAGTTTCGCCCCGGCCACCGGCGTCGGCTCCCTGCCGGGCGGCGACGCCCACGAGGCCGCCAAGACCGCCACCGGGTCCTTCGAGGACTTCCCCTTCCTCGCCGAGCTGCCGGCCCGTGGACCCGGCGCGGACATGATCGGCCGCACCGCGGGCCTGCTCGTCGAGATGTACGCGCGCGTGGAGCCCAGCGGCTGGCGGATCGGCGACCGGCCGGGCCGGGACACCAAACGGGCCCGGTCCTGGCTGGGGGAGGACCTCGACGCGCTGGAGGAGCACGTCCAGGGCTACGAGGGGCAGCTGAAGGTGCAGGCGGTCGGGCCCTGGACCCTCGCCGCCGCACTGGAGCTCAGGAACGGGGAGGTCGCCCTGTCCGATCCCGGCGCCTGCCGGGATCTCGCCGGCTCCCTCGCCGAGGGCCTGCGGCTCCACCTCGCCGAGGTGCGCCGGCGGGTGCCCGGCGCGGACGTCGTGCTCCAGCTCGACGAGCCGTCCCTCACCGCCGTGCTCCGCGGCCACGTGCGGAGCGCCAGCGGCTACCGCACGCACCGCGCGGTGGACCGGCAGGTCGTGGAGGGCACGCTGCGGGACGTCGTCGGGGTGCACGGCGACGGGCCCGTCGTGGTCCACTCGTGTGCGCCGGACGTCCCGTTCGCCCTGCTGCGCCGGTCCGGGGCGGCGGCGGTCTCGTTCGATTTCTCGCTCCTCACCGAACGTGACGACGACGTGATCGGCGAGGCGGTCGAGGCGGGCACCCGGCTCTTCGCCGGTGTCGTGCCGGGCGTGGACGCCCCATTGTCGGACCCTGCCGGTAGCGTCATGGGTGTCAGGACGCTGTGGCGCCGACTGGGACTGCGACCCGGGCTTCTCGCGGAGGCGGTCACGCTCACGCCGTCGTGCGGCCTCGCGGGCGCTTCCCCCGGATACGCCCGCCGGGCCCTCGCCCACTGCGTCCGGGCGGCGAGATCCCTCGCGGACGACCCTGAGTGACGGGAGGACACACGGTGGCCGGCGACAGGCAGGCGGAGACGACGGTGCCCAGCGAGGCGCGGGAGCAGCACGCGCAGCTCGCCGAGCAGATCGAGGAGCACCGCTTCCGGTACTACGTGAAGGACGCTCCCGTCGTCAGCGACGCGGAGTTCGACCGGCTGCTGCGCGCCCTCGAGGCGCTGGAGGAGGAGCACCCCGAGCTGCGCACGCCCGACTCCCCGACCCAGAAGGTCGCGGGCGCGTACGCCACGGAGTTCACGGCCGTCCAGCACCGCGAGCGGATGCTGTCGCTCGACAACGCCTTCGACGACCTGGAGCTGGCCGCGTGGGCCGAGCGCGTCCACCGGGACGTCGGGGCGTCCGCGTACCACTTCCTGTGCGAGCTCAAGGTCGACGGCCTGGCCGTCAACCTGACCTACGAGAACGGCCGCCTCACGCGCGCGGCGACCCGCGGCGACGGCCGCACGGGCGAGGACATCACGCCCAACGTGCGCACCATCGCGGAGATCCCGGAGCGTCTCACGGGCGACGGGGTGCCCTCGCTCGTGGAGATCCGCGGCGAGGTCTTCTTCCCGATGGAGAAGTTCGAGGAGCTCAACGCCCGTCTGGTCGAGGCCGGCGACAAGCCGTTCGCCAACCCGCGCAACGCGGCGGCCGGATCGCTGCGCCAGAAGGACCCGCGCGTCACCGCTTCCCGGCCGCTGCACATGGTCGTGCACGGCATCGGCGCCCTGGAGGGCTACGAGGGCATGACCCGCCTCTCCGAGGCCTACGAGCTCCTCAGGACCTGGGGCCTGCCCACCTCCCCGCACAACAAGGTGGTCGGCGACCTCGACGGGGTGCGGGCGTTCATCGCGTACTACGGCGAGAACCGGCACTCGGTGGCGCACGAGATCGACGGGGTGGTCGTCAAACTCGACGAGATCCGTCTGCAGGGCCGGCTCGGCTCCACGGCCCGTGCGCCGCGCTGGGCGATCGCCTACAAGTACGCGCCGGAGGAGGTCAACACCCGCCTCGTCAACATCCGCGTGGGCGTCGGCCGTACCGGGCGCGTGACGCCGTACGCCCAGGTGGAGCCGGTGACGGTGGCCGGCTCCGAGGTCGAGTTCGCCACCCTGCACAACCAGGACGTCGTCAAGGCCAAGGGGGTGCTCATCGGCGACACCGTGGTGCTGCGCAAGGCCGGTGACGTGATCCCGGAGATCCTCGGCCCGGTCGTGGACCTGCGCGACGGCAGCGAGCGCGAGTTCGTGATGCCCGCCGAGTGTCCGGAGTGCGAGACCCCCCTGCGGCCGATGAAGGAGGGCGACGTCGACCTGCGCTGCCCGAACGCCCGCAGTTGCCCGGCCCAGCTCCGTGAGCGCCTGTTCTACCTGGCGGGCCGAAAGGCGCTGGACATCGAGCAGTTCGGCTATGTCGCAGCGGCCGCCCTCACCCGCCCGCTCGAGCCCCAGCAGCCGCCGCTGGCCGACGAGGGCGACCTGTTCGACCTCACCGTCGACCGGCTGCTCCCCATCCGGGCCCACGTCCTCGACCAGGACAGCGGTCTGCCCAAGCGGGACCCGAAAACGGGCGAGGAGAAGATCGTCACGGTCTTCGCCAACCAGCAGGGCGAGCCGCGGAAGAACGCGGTGGCCATGCTGGAGAACATCGCGGCCGCCAAGGACCGTCCGCTGGCGCGTGTCCTCACCGGCCTCTCGATCCGGCACGTCGGTCCGGTCGCGGCCGAGGCGCTGGCGCGTGAGTTCCGCTCGATCGAGCGCATCGAGCAGGCGACCGAGGAGGAGTTGGCGAACACCGACGGGGTCGGCGCCATCATCGCGGCCTCGCTCAAGGAGTGGTTCGCCGAGGAGTGGCACCAGGAGATCCTCCGCAAGTGGAAGGCCGCCGGCGTCCGCATGGCGGAGGAGAGCTCCGAGGAGGACGAGGGCCCGCGTCCGCTGGAGGGCCTCACGGTCGTCGTCACCGGCACTCTGGAGCGCTTCACCCGTGACGGCGCCAAGGACGCCCTGCAGACCCGTGGGGCGAAGGTGACCGGTTCGGTTTCGAAGAAGACATCTTTTGTTGTCGTGGGTGACAATCCTGGATCGAAATATGACAAGGCAATGCAGCTGAAGGTTCCTGTTCTGGACGAGGACGGCTTCTCCGTCCTGCTGGAACAAGGGCCCGAAGCGGCTGCTGAAGTGGCGCTTTCCGCCGAGGAGTAGGCCCCGCGGCGGTTGAAGGCCACCCGATTGGCGCATACCAGATGCATACGGGTGGCCGGGGCGCATTCGGGCAACCGTCGACGACCGCTGCCCGTGGAAGCCTTCTGCGGCCTACTGTTGAGGCGTGCGCCTGCCGTGCCCAGGGTTGTCAGGGCAACGGGCCGCGTGGCGTGGGCACCGCCGGCTGTGAGAGGGACGGGAATGGAACCGACCGAGAGCGCCGCCCCGGAGTCATGGCTGCGCCGGCGCCGGGTGGCCGGCGTCCGGTGGGGGAACCGGTGGGCGGGGCGCTCCGAGCGGCGGCCGGCCGCGGAGACGTACGTGCCGCACACCTCCCTGCGGCCCGACGTCGGCGGCTTCGCCGTGCCGCCCATAGGGGCGCCCGGCGCCCACGCCGACCGGCTGCCGTCCCTGCCCACCCTGCCCGCGTCGGTCGTCGGGGTCGCCGCCCTCGTCCTCGGCGCCGGGGTCTTCCGCGCCTACACCGATCACCAGGCCCTCTTCCCGTCCGGCACGACCGGCTGGGCGCTGGCCGTCCTCGCCGGCGTCGTCGTCGGCCACCTGGTCCTCCTCGGCCGCGCCCGGTGGTGGGGCGGCACCGGCTCCGGCGCCGCGCTCACCCTCGCCGTACTGCTGCTGTACGGGTGGGTGCCGGCCGGCCTGGTCAGCCTCACCGTCGTCGTCCTGGTCGGCATAGCCCGGCGCCACCGCTGGCGGCAGGGCGTCCTGCACGGCGCGGTGGACATCCTCGGCATCGGCGCGGGCGCCCTGCTGCTGGCGGCCTGCGGACGGATACCGTCCGTGGAACGCCCCTGGACTCCCGGCAGTTGGACGGTCTACACCGGACCGCAGGTGGTCCTGGTGGCCGTCGCCTACCTCGCCGTCACCCGTGTCCTGCTCTGGTACCTGCACGCGCCCCGCCTCGGCGGGCTGCCCACCGTCGCCCGGACGGCCCTGGTCAGACAGGGTCTGGTCGCGGTGGCACTGCTCGGCATCGCACCGCTGATCTGCGTGGTGGCCGTGGCCAAGCCGATCCTGCTGCCGCTGTTCGCCATCCCGCTCATCGCCCTCGACTCCACCCTGTGGATGGCCCGCGCCCGCGCCGAGGAGCAGCTGCGCGACCCGCTCACCGGCCTGCCCAACCGTCAGTGGCTCCTGGAGCGGATCTGGACCGCCCTGGACGACGCCGAGCGCATCGGCGCCCGGTCCGCCCTGATGCTGATCGACCTCGACCGCTTCCGCTCGGTCAACGACACCCTCGGACACCTCGCCGGGGACCGGCTGCTGCTCCAGATAGCCGAGCGGCTGAAGCTCGCCCTCCCGCGCGGAGCGGAGGTCGCCCGGCTCGGCGGGGACGAGTTCGCCGTCTTACTGCCCGTCGCCGACTCCACTACCTCGGCGACCCGGGTCGCCCGCGGGCTGGTGTCCGACCTCAGCTCGCCGCTCGACCTCGACGGACTCACGCTCGTCCTGGAGGCCAGCGCGGGTGTCGCCGTCTTCCCCGAGCACGCGCTCGACGCCGAGGGCATGCTGCGCCGGGCCGACGTGGCGATGTACCAGGCGAAGCGGGACCGCACGGGCGTCGAGGTGTACGAGTCCAAACGCGACTCCAACACCCCCGACCGGCTCGGCCTGCTGGGCGACCTGCGGCGTGCGCTCGACGCGCACGAGGTGCAGCTGCACTACCAGCCGAAGGTCCGCTTCGACGGCCAGGTGGCCGGCCTGGAGGCGCTGGTGCGCTGGGTGCACCCGGAGCGCGGGAAGGTTCCGCCGGACGAGTTCATAGCGATCGCCGAGTCGTCCGGTCTGATGCCGCACCTCACCGAGTACGTGCTGGACACGGCGCTCGGCCAGGTCGCCCGATGGCGGGCCCAGGGGCTGTTCGTGCCGGTCGCGGTCAACGTCTCCCCACGCGACGTCCACACGCCGGGCTTCGCGGGATCGGTCGCGGCGCGCCTCGCCCGGCACGGCGTGCCCGCGGGAGCGCTCCAGCTGGAGATCACCGAACACGTCCTCCTGGAGGACCCGCAGCGCGCCGCCGACACCCTCAACGCACTGACCGGCCACGGCGTGAAGATGTCCCTCGACGACTTCGGCACCGGCTACTCCTCCCTGGTGCACCTGCGCCGGCTGCCGGTGAGCGAGCTGAAGATCGACCGCTCCTTCGTGGCGCGGCTGGCGGTCGACGCCGAGGACGCGGAGATCGTGCGCTGCACGGTCGACCTCGCGCATTCCCTGGGGCTCCTGGTCGTCGCCGAGGGCGTAGAGGACGACGAGACCTGGGAACGCCTGCGCGACCTGGGCTGCGACGCCGTCCAGGGCTGGCTGGTGGCGGCCGCCATGCCGGCGGACGAGACGACGGCGTGGCTGCGGGCCAGGGGCGCGCGCGGCTGGCAGCGCCCGCGGGCGGCCCTGCCCGCGGCCGCCGCGGACGAGTAGCCCTCAGGGGCCGGTGACGAAGCGTTTCACAGGCAGGGCGCACAGCACCCTAGGATTAGGGCCTGTCGCCGCATTCCCGCCTGCCCTGCGGGCGGACGACGGGAATGCGACGACAGGCCCTAGGCCCAAACCACACACTCACTCCACCCCAGAGGAACGCTGCATGCCTGGCATCACGCGCGAGGAGGTCGCCCACCTCGCCCGGCTGGCGCGTCTGGAGCTGAAGCCCGAAGAGCTCGAGCACTTCGCGGGACAGCTGGACGACATCATCGGCGCGGTCGCCCGCGTCAGCGAGGTCGCCGACCAAGACGTACCGCCGACCTCGCACCCGCTCCCGCTGACCAACGTCATGCGGGCGGACGAGGTCCGTCCGTCGCTCACCCCCGAGCAGGCGCTCTCCGGCGCCCCGGCCCAGGAGCAGCAGCGTTTCAAGGTGCCGCAGATCCTGGGGGAGGACTAACCGCCATGACGGACAACGTCACCATCATCAGGCTCACCGCCGCCGAGACCGCCGCGAGGATCGCCTCCGGCGAGCTCACGGCCGTCCAGGTCACCGAGGCCCACCTGGCCCGTATCGAGGCCGTCGACGAGAAGGTCCACGCCTTCCTGCACGTCGACCGCGAGGGCGCTCTGGCGCAGGCCCGCGCCGTCGACGAGAAGCGGGAGCGGGGCGAGAAGCTCGGCCCGCTGGCCGGCGTCCCGCTCGCGCTCAAGGACATCTTCACCACCGAGGGGATCCCGACGACCGTCGGCTCCAAGATCCTCGAGGGCTGGATCCCGCCGTACGACGCGACGCTCACCAAGCGGCTGAAGGCCGCCGACGTCGTCATCCTCGGCAAGACCAACATGGACGAGTTCGCCATGGGGTCCTCCACCGAGAACAGCGCCTACGGCCCGACCGGCAACCCCTGGGACCTCTCCAAGATCCCCGGCGGCTCCGGCGGCGGTTCGTCCGCCGCGCTCGCCTCCTTCCAGGCGCCGCTCGCCATCGGCACCGACACCGGCGGCTCCATCCGCCAGCCCGCCGCCGTCACCGGCACGGTCGGCGTGAAGCCGACGTACGGCGCGGTCTCGCGGTACGGCATGGTCGCCTTCTCGTCCTCCCTCGACCAGGGCGGCCCCTGCGCCCGCACGGTCCTCGACGCGGCGCTGCTGCACGAGGTCATCGCCGGGCACGACCCGCTGGACTCGACGTCGATCGACGCGCCCGTCCCGCCGGTCGTCGAGGCCGCCCGCAACGGCAGCGTCGACGGCATGCGCGTCGGCGTGGTCAAGCAGTTCCGCGGCGAGGGCTACCAGGCCGGCGTCATCCAGCGGTTCGACGAGTCCGTCGCGCTGCTGAAGGAGCTGGGCGCCGAGATCGTCGAGCTGGACTGCCCGTCCTTCGACCTCGCCCTGTCGGCGTACTACCTGATCGCGCCGTCCGAGTGCTCGTCCAACCTGGCCCGTTTCGACGGCCTGCGCTACGGCTCGCGCGTCGGCGACGACGGCACCCGCTCGGCCGAGGACGTCACCTCCCTCACCCGTGAGGCGGGCTTCGGCCCCGAGGTCAAGCGGCGCATCATGCTCGGCACGTACGCCCTGTCGAGCGGCTACTACGACGCCTACTACGGCTCCGCGCAGAAGGTCCGCACGCTCATCACGCGGGACTTCGAGAAGGCCTTCGAGCGGGTCGACGTGATCGTGTCGCCCACGACGCCGACCACCGCCTTCGCGATCGGCGAGCGCGCCGACGACCCGATGGCGATGTACCTGGCCGACCTGTGCACCATCCCGACCAACCTCGCGGGCAACGCGGCCATGTCGCTGCCCTGCGGTCTCGCCCCGGAGGACAACCTCCCGGTGGGCCTGCAGATCATCGCCCCGGCGCTGAAGGACGACCGTCTGTACAAGGTCGGCGCCGCCGTCGAGGCCGCCTTCGTGGAAAGGTGGGGGCACCCGCTTCTCGAGGAGGCTCCGTCGCTGTGAGTGCACTGAACAAGGCCAAGGGCTTCAAGAAGTCCAAGTCCGGCACGTACCTGTCCATCGCCGGCACCGCCTTCGGCGCGATCGGCGTCGCCAAGCGGCTGAAGAAGGCCCGCGCCGAGAAGGACACCCTGGTCCTGATCGACGCCACCGTGTCCGCCGTCGCCATCGTCACCGGCCTCGCCATCCTCTACCGCGAGCTGAAGCGGCTGGGCGACGACGACGTCCTGCTGGGCTGAGAGGGAAGTTTCACCGTGACCACCACGACCGACCTGGTGTCGTACGAGGACGCGCTGTCGTCGTACGACCCCGTCATGGGCCTCGAGGTCCATGTCGAACTCGGCACCAAGACCAAGATGTTCTGCGGCTGCTCGACCGAGCTCGGCAGGGACGCGAACACGCAGACCTGCCCCACCTGCCTCGGTCTGCCCGGCGCGCTCCCGGTCGTCAACGCGATCGGCATCGAGTCGGCGATCAAGATCGGTCTCGCGCTGAACTGCGAGATCGCCGAGTGGTGCCGCTTCGCCCGGAAGAACTACTTCTATCCGGACATGCCGAAGAACTTCCAGACCTCCCAGTACGACGAGCCGATCGCCTTCAACGGCTACCTCGACGTACAGCTGGAGGACGGCGAGACCTTCCGCGTGGAGATCGAGCGCGCCCACATGGAGGAGGACACCGGCAAGTCGACCCACGTCGGCGGGGCCACCGGCCGCATCCACGGCGCGTCCCACTCCCTGCTGGACTACAACCGGGCCGGCATCCCGCTCATCGAGATCGTCACCAAGCCGATCGAGGGCGCGGGCGAGCGGGCCCCCGAGGTGGCCCGGGCGTACGTGCGTGAGCTGCGCGAGGTCATCAAGGCGCTCGGCGTCTCCGAGGCCCGTATGGAGATGGGCCAGATGCGCTGCGACGTGAACCTGTCGCTGCGCCCGCACGGCCGCGAGAAGTTCGGCACGCGGTCCGAGACGAAGAACGTGAACTCGCTGCGGTCCGTGGAGCGTGCGGCCCGCTTCGAGATCATGCGGCACGCGGCCGTGCTGAACGGCGGCGGCACGATCGTCCAGGAGACCCGCCACTTCCACGAGGACACCGGGTCCACGACCTCGGGCCGCGTGAAGGAGGAGGCCGAGGACTACCGGTACTTCCCGGAGCCCGACCTCGTCCCGGTCGCCCCGTCCCGCGAGTGGGTCGAGGAGATCCGCGCCGGGCTGCCGGAGCTGCCGCTGGCCCGCCGCAACCGGCTGGTCGCCGAGTGGGGGATCTCCGCCACCGACATGCAGTCGATCCTCAACGCCGGCGCGCTGGACCCGATCGTCGCCACGATCGAAGCCGGCGCCGACGCGGCGTCCGCCCGCAAGTGGTGGATGGGCGAACTGGCCCGCAGCGCCAACGAGTCGGGCGTCGCGCTCGACGAGCTGGCCATCACGCCGCAGCAGGTCGCCCGGGTCGCCGCACTGGTGAACTCCGGCGACCTGAACGACAAGCTGGCCCGCCAGGTCATCGAGGGCGTCCTCGCGGGCGAGGGCGGCCCGGACGAGGTCGTCGACAAGCGCGGGCTGAAGGTCGTCTCCGACGACTCGGCGCTGGGCACGGCCGTCGACGAGGCCATCGCCGGCAACCCGGGCATCGCCGACAAGATCCGCGGCGGCAAGGTGGCCGCGGCCGGCGCGCTCGTCGGCGCCGTGATGAAGGCCACGCGCGGTCAGGCCGACGCGGCCCGTGTCAAGGAGCTGATCCTGGAGAAGCTGGGCGTCAGCGAGGGCTGAGCCCGCCCGCGAGCCGCCAGGGGTGCACCGGTCCGCCGGTGCACCCCTGGCCGCGTTCCCGGCCGGACGCGCTACGCTCGCCCGCCATGAGCGCACGAACCGACTCCGACGCCCACGGCGACATGGAGGACCCGGACGAGGCGTACGGCACCGAGGAGGCCCGGCGGGCCCGCTGGACGGCGACCGTCGCCGGCGCCCTGCTCACCCTCGCCGGCCTCGCCGCCTCCCTCGTGCGCCTCGGCCGCCCCGTCCCGGCCCTCGTCCCGTCGGCCTACGCGCTCGGCGCCGCCGTCTGCGCGCTCGCCGCGGTCCTCGGCGCCCGGGGCCGCACCCGGCGCGCCCTGTGGCTGCTCATCGTCGGCGTGATGGTGATGGCGCTCGGGGACCAGTCGGACTGACGCCTCCCGGCGCGGCCGGACGGGCGCGGCCACGCGGGCGCGGCTGCGGGCGCGGGGCGGCTGACGTGCCCCGACACGGACGCCGTGATTGTCCTGTGATCTGTCTCCCACTCTTGTGAAAAGACACACGAACGCGTCATTCGATCTTTTCCGCCTGCGAGAGTGACCCCAGATCGCTCATACGTTCTTTGCTGGCTGATTCCCGGTCAAAGATCCACAATTCGTCCTCCGGGAGCACAGCTGTGGCAGCCCTCGCGCGTTGGTGTGTCCGCAACCGCCTGCTGGTGGTCGTGCTCTGGCTCCTCGCCCTGGGCGGCACGGCCACCGCGGCCGCCGTCGCCGGCGTCGCGTACTCCAACGACTACGAGGTCCCCGGCACCGAGTCCGGCCGCGCCACCCAGCTGCTCGCCGAGGGCTTCCCGGACCTCGGCGGCGACAGCGACACCGTCGTCTGGCACACCGCGACCGGTTCCGTGGGCGACGCCGACGTCGAACAGACCATGACCCGGACGCTGGACGAGATCGCCGGCCTGCCCGGCGTGGCCTCCGTCGCCGGGCCCTACGGCGAGCAGGGCAAGGCGCAGATCAGCAGGGACGGGCACACCGCGTACGCGACCGTCACCTTCGACGACCGCGCCGAGGACGTCGACGAGGGCGAGGCCCGGGCCGTCGTCGACGCCGCCAAGGCCGCCGAGACCGACGGGCTCCAGGTCGAACTGGGCGGCAGCGCGATCGCGCTCACCGAGTCCTCCGGCGGGCATCTCGCCGAGGTCGTCGGCGTGGTGGTGGCCGCGGTCGTGCTGTTCCTCGCGTTCGGCTCGCCCGCCGCCTCGGCCCTGCCCATCGCCACCGCCCTGGTCGGCGTGGGCACCGCCTACGCCGGGATCGCGCTGCTCGGGCACGCCATGACGGTCGCCGACTTCGCACCCATGCTCGGCATGCTCATCGGGCTGGGCGTCGGCATCGACTACGCGCTGTTCATCGTGACCCGGCACCGGCGCGGGCTCAAACGCGGGCTGCCGGTCGCCGAGGCCGCCGCGAACGCCGTCACCACCACCGGGCGCGCGGTCGTCTTCGCGGGCGCCACCGTGTGCATCGCCCTGCTCGGCATGCTGATCCTGCGCCTGAGCTTCCTCAACGGCGTGGCGGTCGCCGCCTCGCTGACCGTCGTCCTCACCGTCGCCGCCTCCGTGACGCTGCTGCCCGCCCTGCTGTCCCTCATCGGCATGCGAGCCCTCAGCCGCCGCGAACGCCGCCGCCTCACCGAGCACGGACCCCAGCCGGAACTGCCGACGGGCCTCGCCGCCCGCTGGTCGGCGTTCGTGGAGCGCCGCCCCAAGCTCCTCGGCGCACTCGCCCTGGTCGTCATCGCCGTCCTCGCCCTGCCCACCTTCTCCCTCCGCCTCGGGACCTCCGACCAGGGCAACGGCCCGGAGACGGCCACCACCCGCCAGGCCTACGACCTCCTCGCCCACGGCGCCTCCCGCCCGGGCGCGGCCGAGAGCGGGGGAGGCTTCGGGCCCGGCGTCAACGGTCCGCTGACCCTGGTGACCCGCGTCGGCGGCGCCGAGGACCGGCTCGCCCTGGACAACCTCGACGCCGCCCTGCGCACCACCGAGGGCGTGGCGTCGGTGACGCCGGTGACCTTCGCCTCCGACGGCCGCACCGCGTACCTGACGGTGGTCCCGACGTCCGCCCCGCAGTCGCAGCACACCAGCGAACTCGTCGACCGGCTGCGCACCGGGGTGCTGCCCCGCGCCGAGGCGGGCACCTCCCTCGACGTGCAGGTCGGCGGCGTCACCGCCGGCTACGACGACTTCGCCGACGTCATCGTCGACAAGCTGCCGCTCTTCGTGGGCGTCGTCATCGGCCTCGGCTGTCTGCTGCTCCTGCTCGCGTTCCGGTCCGTGGGCATCCCGCTGAAGGCCGCCGTCATGAACGTGGCCGCCGTCGCCGCCGCCTTCGGGATCGTCGTGGCCGTCTTCCAGTGGGGCTGGGGCAGCGAGCTGCTGGGACTCGGCCGCGCCGGGCCCATAGAGCCCTTCCTCCCCGTGATCATGGTGTCGGTGCTCTTCGGCCTCTCCATGGACTACCAGGTCTTCCTGGTCAGCCGGATGTACGAGGAGTGGCTGGAGACCGGCGACAACCGGCGCGCGGTCCGCGTCGGCCTCGCCGAGACCAGCCGCGTCATCAACTCGGCCGCCGTGATCATGATCTCGGTCTTCCTCGCCTTCGTGCTCAGCGGCGACCGCGTGATCGCCATGTTCGGCATCGCGCTCGCCGCCGCCGTCGCCCTCGACGCCTTCGTCCTGCGCACCCTGCTCGTCCCCGCCCTCATGCACCTGCTCGGCGGCGCCAACTGGTGGCTGCCCCGCGCCCTCGACCGGCGCCTGCCGCGGATCAGCATCGAGCCGCCCGAGTGCCGGGCCGCCCATGAGAGGCTCGCCGGGGAACTGGAGGAACTGGAGAGGGAGCCGCGGCCGGATGTACGCGATATCGCTGGGTGACGACGGAGCCGAGCTGCGCCCCCTGGAGCCCTGGCACGCCGAGGAGTTCCTGACGCACCTGCAGCGCGGCCGGGACTTCGTCAACCGGTACGTCCCCTTCGGCGCGAAGGCCGTCGACGCGCCGACCGCGCGGGAGACCCTGCGGCGGTACGCCGACATGCGCGCCGCCGACACCGGCTCGCTGCACGGCGTGTGGGTGGACGGCCGCCTGGTGGGCGGCGCGCTCCTGCTGAACTTCGACGCCGCGACCGCCAACTGCGAGGTCGGCTGCTGGCTGGAGCCCGCCGCCACCGGGCGCGGACTGATCACCCGGGCCGTGCGGATCCTGATCGACCACGCGGTGGAGCAGCGCGGGATCCAGCGGGTCGAGTGGATCGCCTCCGCCGGGAACACCGCCAGCCTGAACGTCGCCCGGCGCCTCGGGATGACCCGCGACGGGGTCCGCCGCCAGGCCTACCCCTATCGTGGGGAGCGGCACGACCTCGAGGTGTGGTCCGTGCTGGCCCAGGAGTGGCGCGACGCTCGCGCGGGCGCCGCTCACAACGATCTCTAAGGGACCTCTCAGAGAGCGTCCGTACGGTGCGAGGTATGGGAACCAAGACTGCTGACCAGGCCGGGGCCGAGACCGGCGCCGGGGCCACGACCGACGAGGAGAAGGTGGACGTCACCAAGACCGACGCCGGCGACCGCGCGACGGAGACCGGGGAGCTCACGGACTCCGGGGAGGCCGCCGCACAGGACGCGCAGGCCGCCGAGGCCGCCGACGACACCGACGGCGCGCACGCGCTCCGGGAGGAGTCCGCGGGCGTGGGGCAGGGGGCGGGCGCGGTCGTCTCCGCGGTCCTCGGCTTCGTGTCGCTGACCGGCAGCTGGGTCGGCACGGTCGCCGGTGAGCACCAGACCCTCCTCGGCCGGATGGAGACCTCGTCAGGCGCGAGCATCGCCCAGCAGATGCAGGCGATCTACGGCGACGCCTGGCAGATCACCGCCCTGTGGGCCGGGCTGTTCGCGCTGGCCGCGCTGGTCACCGGCGTCGTCGTGCTGGCCCGCCCGGCCTTCGGCAGCCCGGCCCGCCCGCAGGCGGCCTGGATCAAGTCGGTCTCCTGGGCCGGCGTCGCGCTCGGCGTCATCGGGCTGCTGCTGGCCGTGCTCAAGTACACCGACGCGTTGCTCGGCCTGCCCTCCGCCGGCTGAGTCCCCGCAGACCACGAGGGGTCTCAGGGCCGCCGTAAGCACCTTACGGCCGGCTCTGAGGCCCCTCGGGCGCGTCTAAGGCCCCGCCGCCCGCCGAAGATGCGGAACTCTCCCGATGTGGCGGACCCCCCTGGGAGACGAAGGTTGAGGCATCGCAGCAAGCGAAGCCGAAACCGATCTCCCGGGAGTCACACGATGTACGAGTACGAGCTCCACCAGGCCCGGTCCGCCGAACTGCGCCGCCGGGCCGCCGACGAGCGGCTCGCCCGCACCGTCGCCCGAGGCGCTCGCGCCGCCCGCCGCGCGGCCGAGGAGCGCGCGAGCGGCGGCGCCGAGTCCGAGTCCCATACGCACCGTCTCCGCCGGCTCCGCTTCCCCCGGACGGCGTGACCGCCGCGGCGGTGGCGGGCGGCCGCACGGGGGTCGGCCGTCCGCCCACCGGGGGCCCGGCGATATCCGCTGGGCCCCCCTCGCGCCGGCGTGCCATGCTCGCCCCCGTGGAGAACAGGTCCGTCAGCCCCGTCTTCGTCGGCCGCTCCGACGAGCTGGACATCCTGAACGACGCGCTCTCCCGCGCCGCCGCGGGAGAGCCGCGGGCGTTGCTCGTCGGCGGCGAGGCCGGGGTCGGCAAGACCAGGCTCGTCGAGGAGTTCGCCGTGACCGCCGGCCGCGACGCCGGCGCCGTCGTCGCGGTCGGCGGCTGCGTCGAGATCGGCGCGGACGGACTGCCCTTCGCCCCGTTCTCCGCCGCTCTGCGCGCCCTGCGCCGGGACCTGCCGGACGAGTTCGCGGCCGCCGCAGCCGGACAGGAGGACGAACTCGCCCGGCTGTTGCCGGAGTGCGGCCGGAGCACGGCCGGACGGCACGACGAGGAGGGCATGGCCCGGCTCCTCGAGCTCGTCGCGCGCCTTCTGGAACGCGTCGCCGCCGAACGCACGGTCGTCCTCGTCCTGGAGGACCTCCACTGGGCCGACGCCTCCACCCGCCATCTGCTGTCCTACCTGCTGCGCACCCCGCGCACCGGCCGCCTCGTCGTCGTCGCCACCTACCGCGCGGACGACATCCACCGTCGTCACCCGCTGCGCCCCCTGCTCGCCGAGCTCGACCGGCTGCGCACCGTACGGCGTCTCGAACTCGCCCGCTTCACCAGGGACGAGGTCGGCCGCCAGATCGCCGGCATCCTGTCCCGCGAACCCGACCCCGAGCAGATCGACGCCATCTTCGAACGCTCCGACGGCAACGCCTTCTTCGTCGAGGAACTCGCCGTCGCCGCACACGAGGGCTGCCGCACCGGTCTCACCGACTCCCTGCGCGACCTGCTCCTCGTCCGCGTCGAGACGCTGCCCGACTGCGCCCAGAACGTCGCCCGGATCGTCGCCGAGGGCGGCTCCACCGTCGAGTACCGGCTGCTGGAGGCCGTCGCCCGGCTCGCCGAGGACGATCTGATCGACGCCCTGCGCGCCGCCGTCAACGCCCATCTGCTGCTCGCGGCACCCGACGGGGACGGCTACCGCTTCCGCCACTCCCTGGTCCGCGAGGCGGTGAGCGACGATCTCCTGCCCGGGGAGCGCTCCCGCCTCAACCGCCGCTACGCCGAGGCCTTGCAGGCCGACCCGACCCTCGTCCCCGCGGACGAGCGCGTCATGCGGCTGGCCAGCTACTGGTACCACGCCCACGACCCGGCCAGGGCTCTGCCCGCCGTTCTCGACGCCTCCGTCGAAGCCCGCCGCCGGCGCGCCTACAGTGAGCAACTGCGGCTCCTGGAGCGGGCGATGGAGCTGTGGGAAGCCGCCCCGCAGGAGGTCAGGGGCGCGCTGCGCCCCGTCGGCCACGCCGAGGCGTATCCGTCCGGGCCGCCCGCACCACGCGAGGGGACGCCCGGCGGCCGCGGCCCCGCCGGCCCGCTGCGTTATCTCGACCTCCTGGCGCAGGCCACCGTCGCGGGCCGCTACTGCGGGGAACGCGAGCGCGCGCTGAAGATCGCCAAGCGGGCGCTGCGGCTGCTCGAGGACGAGGACGGCGACCCCCTGTGCGCCGCCTGGTTCTGGGTGCAGCGCTCCCGTCTGGTGCGTTCCCTGGGCCGGGGCAGCGGCCGCGAGGAGCTGGCCCGGGCACAGGAGCTGATGCGCGGTCTGCCGCCCAGCGAGGTGCACGCCGAGGTGCTCGCGCACGCCGCCGGCTGGTCCGCGCTCCATGCGCCCGGACCGGACGCCTACCGCGCCGCCGAGCGGGCGGTCGAGTACGCCAGGATGGTCGGCGCCCGCGAGACCGAGCTCAAGGCCCGCCAGATCCTGGGCATCCTCATGGTCGACGCCGGGCACATCGAGACCGGCCTCACCGAGCTGTCCGAGGTCAGGGACCGGGCGCTCGCCGAGGACATCCCCACCGTCGCGCTCGACGCCTATGTGAACCTCCCCGCCGAGCTGGAGGCGGTGGGACGCTCCCGGGAAGCCGTCGCGATCATGGCGGAGGGCCTGCTCTACGCCCGACGGCAGGGACTGCCGGACACCGAGGCGTGCGTGCAGGGCAACCTCGCGGAGTCCCTGCTGTCGCTCGGCCGCTGGGACGAGGCGGACCGTGCGAGCGCCGAGGCGGGTCGGATCGCCCGGGGTGTGGCCGTCAAGGGCGTCCACGCGGTGCTGCGCGCCGAACTCGCCCTGGCCCGGGGCGAGCTCGCCGAGGCGGGCCGCCGGCTGGAAGCCGCCCACCGCTACTTCGGCTTCCGGGAACACGTGCCGCAGGACCGTCTCCCGCTCGCCCGCCTCGCCGTCGCCCTCGCCGTGGCCGAGGACCGTCCCTCCGACGCCCGGTCCCACCTGGAACACGCCCTGGACGTCGGGTTCCCGCCCGGCGCCCAGCGCTACGCCTGGCCCCTGCTGCTCACCGCGGCCTCCGCGCTCGACGCCGTCACCGTGGCAGCCGGGGCCGGGGCCGGGACGGCGGACCGGATCCGCCGGGCGGCGAAGACGCTCGCCGCCTTCGCCCCCGTCTGGCAGGCGCACGCACTGTGGCTGCACGCCGAACTCGCCCGCGCCGAGGGCCGCAACGACCCGGAGGACTGGTCCGAGGCGGTCGCCGCCTTCGAGTGTCTGGAACGCCCCTACGACCTGGCCCGCGTCCGGCGCCGCATGGCCGAGGCGCTGCTCGCCGTCGGCGGGGAGGCCGAACGCGAGCGGGCCGCCGAGCTCCTGCGCCTCGCGCACGCGGTGGCCGTCCACCTCGGGGCCCGCCCGCTCGCCGACGCCGTAGCCCTGCTCGGCCGGCGCGCCCGGCTGCCCCGGACCACCGTCGCGGGCCCGCCGGACGCCCCGGCCGGACCCGCCGACCCGCTCGCCGCAATCGGTCTCACCAGCCGTGAACGCGACGTGCTGCGTCTGGTCTCGGCGGGCCGCACCAACCGGCAGATCGCCGAGGAGCTGTTCATCTCACCGAAGACGGCCAGTGTGCACGTCTCGAACATCCTGTCGAAGCTCGAGGTCTCGGGCCGGGGAGAGGCGGCGGCGGTGGCCCACCGGCTGGCACTGTTCCCGCCGAGGGCCGGGGACTGGCCGATCGCGCGATAATCGCGACACTGGGGCAGGACGACCGCGACCCGGCAGAGGAGAGCGATGTTCAACGCCTTCGAGGAACTCTTCTCACCGGGCCGTAAGCACACCCGGGACGAGCAGAACCGGCTGGAGCTGACCCGGGAGGACGTCGGCGACGCCGATCCCGGGCGCGGGCCGATAGACCTCGCCTCCGGAAAGGTCGTGGTCCGGGCGCACGAACCCCCGGAGCCGCCGGGGGAGAGGCCCCCGGCGGGGGAGGGGTGACGGCGGCGCTCAGGTCACCCGCAGCTCCAGAATCCGGTCGTCCCCCTTCTTCGGGGCGCCGCGGCCGTCCGTGGCGCTGGTGGTGACCCACAGCCTGTCGCCGCCCGCCGCCACCACCGTGCGCAGCCGCCCGTACTCGCCCTTGAGGAAGGCCTGCGGATCGGCGGAGACGGCGGTGCCCTTCAGCGGGACGCGCCACAGCCGCTGCCCCCGCAGACCCGCCATCCAGATCGAGCCCTCGGCGTACGCGATGCCGCTCGGGGACGCCTCGTCGGTGTGCCACTGGGCTGTCGGGTCGCGGTACTTCGCGTCCTTGGACGCGCCCTCGGCCGCGGGCCAGCCGTAGTCGGCGCCGGGTTCGATCGCGTTCAGCTCGTCCCAGGTGTTCTGGCCGAACTCCGACGCGAACAGGCGCTGCTTCGCGTCCCAGGCAAGCCCCTGCACATTGCGGTGGCCGTAGGAGTACACCGGGGAGTCGGGGAAGGGGTTGCCGGGAGCCGGCTCGCCCTCCGGGGTCAGCCGCAGGATCTTGCCGCCGAGGGACTTCTTGTCCTGCGCCAGCCCCCGGTCGCCGTTCTCGCCGGTGCCGATGTACAGCTGCCGGTCGGGGCCGAAGGCGATCCGGCCACCGTTGTGGATCATGCCCTTGGGGATGCCCTTGAAGATCGTGTCGGGCGCCCCCAGCTGATCGCCGGCCGGTCGCTTCGCGTCGTAGAGCATGCGCACGACGCGGTTGTCGGAGGCCGAGGTGAAGTACGCGTAGACCATGTGGTCGGAGGCGTAGTCGGGGGAGAGGGCGAGGCCCAGCAGGCCGCCCTCGCCGGCCGCGGAGACCCCCGGCACCTCGCCCAGCTCCGTCTTCGCGCCCGTCTTCTCGTCCACCCGCGTGATCGTGCCCTCGTCGCGCGAGCCGACGAGCAGTCCGCCCTCGGGGAGGGGCGCGAGACCCCAGGGGCTGTTCAGGCCCTCGGTCACCGTGCGCACCACGTCGACCGTGCCCTTCGCGGGCGGGGTCTCCTCGGCGGCCGGGGCGGTGCGGGCGGACGCGCTCCCCGGAGACGCGCTGGCGGAGGCGCCGGGCGACCCCCCGGCGCCGGACGAACAGCCGGCCGTCACCAGCAGGGCACCCGTGGCCAGCACGGCCGACACAGCTCGACGTCGCACGATCATGGTCCCTTCGACACACGGGTCCCTCGGCGGGCTTCACCTGTCTTACGCCGGCGGAGCCTGTGGGGTTCCCGTCCGGCGCGGCGCCCACCCGAAAGCGGCCCCCGTCCCTCCGGCCCCGGCGCCCCGGGCGGGGACCCTCACTCCCACGATCCCTGCGCCCCCGGCAGCCGCGCCAGCTCGGCCAGATCCTGCGGCGTCAGACGCAGCCGGGGGGCGCCCGCGTTCTCCGACACCCACCGTTCCCGCTTGGCGCCCGGGACCGGCACCACGTGCCGGCCCTGCGCCAGTACCCAGGCCAGCGCCGCCTGCGCGGCCGTCACGGCGTCGCCGTGACGGGCGGCGACCCGGCGCAGGCCGACCACGATCGGCTGGTTCGAGGCCATCATCTCGGCGGTGAACCGCGGATGCCGGGCCCGCATGTCGTCCGGTTCGAATCCCTGCCCGGGGGTCAGCCTGCCGGTGAGGAAGCCGTTGCCGAGCGGCATCGCGGCCAGGAAGCCGACACCGTGCGCCTCGCACCAGGGCAGCAGGCCGTCCAGCGCCTCGGGCGACCACACCGACAGCTCCGCCTCGACCGCGCTCACCGGGAACACCTGCTGGACGCGCCGCAGTTGCCGAATCGTTCCGTCGTACAGGTGCCCGCTCGACCGGCGGCCGCCCCGCGCGCCCACCGCACACAGCCCCAGCGCCCGCACCTTGCCCGCCTGGACGAGCTCGGCCATCGCGCCCCAGGTCTCCTCGACCGGCACCTCGGGGTCGGCGCGGTGCAACTGGTAGAGGTCTATGACATCGGTCTGCAGCCGCCGCAGGGAGGCGTCGCAGGCCCGTTTCACATATCCCGGACGGCCGTTGGCCACGATGTGCTGCTCGCCGACGAGCAGACCCACCTTCGTCGACACGAACGCGTCCCGGCGCCGCTCCTTCAACGCCCGCCCCAGTAACAGCTCGTTGGTGAACGGGCCGTACATGTCGGCGGTGTCCAGCAGGGACGAGCCCTCGTCCAGCGCCCGGTGCACCGCCTTGAGCGACTCGTCGCCCCGCTGCCGCGACCCGCTGTACGCCCAGCTCATCGGCATGCACCCGAGACCGACGGCACCCACCTCGAGCGCCCCCGCGCCGATCGTCCTGCGCTCCACCTGCCCGAAACCCTCCCTCACCCGCCCCCCCAACCTAACCTCTGCCGCGGCCCGGGCCTGACATAGCCTCCCGACCATGAGTGCTGACGTATGGCTGCCCATCCCCCCGCAGGAGATCGAGGGCCTCCCGCAGGGCCCGGCCTACCGCTTCTGGAACGGCGAGCAGGACTTCCCGGCGGACCCCGCCGACTGCGCCTTCTACGTCGTCCCCTACATGAAGGCCCCCGAGGTCGGGCAGCGGCCCCTGCCCGCGATGAGCTCGCTGGAGGTCGTGCAGACCCTGTCCGCCGGCATCGACCACGTGGAGCCGGCCCTCGGGACGCTGCCTCCCGGCGTACGGCTCTGCAACGCGCGCGGGGTGCACGAGGCGAGCACGGCCGAGCTCGCGCTCACCCTGGTCCTCGCCTCGCTGCGCGGGGTCCCCGACTTCGTCCGGGCGCAGGAGCGCGGGCAGTGGCTCGACGGGTTCCGGCCGGCGCTCGCCGACAAGAACGTGCTCATCGTCGGGTACGGCTCCATCGGCTCCGCCATCGAGGACCGGCTCGTGCCCTTCGAGGTGGCGCGGGTGGCGCGCGTCGCGCGCTCCTGGCGCACGACGGCGCGCGGCCCCGTGCATCCGATCGCCGAACTGCCCGCCCTGCTTCCCGAAGCGGACGTCGTGATCCTCTGCACGCCCCTGAACGAGACGACGACGGGCCTCGCCGACGCCGCGTTCCTGGCCCGGATGAAGGACGGCGCGCTGCTCGTCAACGTGGCCCGAGGCCCGGTCGTCGACACCGAGGCCCTGCTCACGGAACTGGAGAGCGGCCGGCTGACCGCGGCGCTGGACGTCACCGACCCCGAGCCGCTGCCCCCGGGCCACCGCCTGTGGACCGCCCCGGGCGTACTCGTGAGCCCGCACGTCGGCGGACCCACCTCCGCCTTCCGGCCCCGCGCCGACCGCCTGCTGGCCGACCAGTTGCGCCGCTTCGTGAACCGCGAGCCGCTGCGCAACGTGATCCTCACGACGGGCGCCCCCACCGGGACGTGACGCCGGCGGTGGTCCCGCGGTCCGGTTCGGGCACCCTCCGCAGTCCTCCGGACGCGTTCCGTACCTCATCCGGGCGCATATGCCGATGATCGTCACGCAGCGTAGAGGAACTATGTCCCTGAGTGACGAGACTGGTGTATCGTCCCGACAGGGGCTGCGCCGCGCACGACCGGCGTGAGGGACGGACATTTCAGACTGGTGAGGGGGGCGACGGGCGATGCACGGCCAATGGACGAACGATCCGACGCGGCGGAGTCGCCGCCTGCGACCCTGGCGCTCGGCCGCGCGCGGACCCGGTCGCAGCGCTCACCGGGACCCGGCGGCGGCACGGACCGGGAGGGCCCGGTGAGCTCGCCGTCGACCTCCGCCCCCCTCCTCGACGGAGCGCCGCGCACGCGTCCTCCCGCGGGGACGCCGTGCTTCGCCGTGCCGCCCGCGGGCGGCCCCGGACCCAACGTGGTCCACCAACTGCTGCTGGCCTTCCTGTGCGCGGGGTACGCCGTCGGCGCCGCCCTCGGCTGGGGCTCGGAAGAACTCGCGCTGATCATGGGCGACTTCGGGCTCACCGCCGCCGCCGGCACGGCCGCCGTGTCCTGCTTCTGCTACGCGCGCATCCGCCGCGTACGCTTCCGGCCCGCCTGGATGCTGTTCTCGCTCTCCTCGGCGATGGCGGCCCTCGGCAACCTGGTCTGGGGCTGGTACGAGGTGGTCCTCGGGCGGCCCGTGCCCAGCCCCAGCATCGCCGACCTGTTCTTCCTGTGCTTCGCGCCCCCCGCCATCGTGGGGTTGCTGGTGCTCGCCGCACGCCCCGTGACCAAGGCGGGCTGGGTCTGCCTGGGGCTGGACGCCTGGCTGATCGCCGGCTCGCTGCTCACCCTCTCCTGGAGCCTCGCGCTCGCCCAGGCCGCCCAGCTCGACGGCCCGAGCGTGGCGCACGCGGCGCTGTCGCTGGCGTACCCGCTGCTGGACATCGCCCTGGTGAGCATGGTGCTGGTGCTGCACTTCCGGCGCACCGCCGTGAACCGCACCGGGGTCAACACGGCCGTCGGCGCCCTCGCGCTGACCGTGATGTGCGACGCCCTGTTCACCTCGCCGCTGCTGCACAACGACTACCGCTCGGGGCAGCTCCTGGACGCCGGCTGGTTCGCCGGCTCGCTGCTCCTGGCCTACGCGCCCTGGGCGGCCTACCGCCGGCACGGGCGGGGGGCGGACGAGGGGCACACGCGCGTGGTGCACGAGCACCTGCCCGGACAGCGACCCGCAGCCCGCAGCGTCACGTCCCCGCAGGCCCCGACGCCCCCGCAGGGCGGTGATCACGGCTGCTATCCGGCCACCCGGCCCATCACCGGCTCGCTGGCGGCGCTCACCCCGTACCTCGCCGCCGCCGTCTGCACCCTGGGCATCCTCTACAACGTCCTCAACGGACGCAGCGTCGACCGCGTGGTGCTGCTCACCGGCGGCACGGTCGTGCTCGCCCTCGTGGTCCGCCAGGGGATCATGCTGCTCGACAACATCGCCCTCACCCAGGAACTGGCCCAGAAGGAGAACCACTTCCGCTCCCTGGTCCAGGGCTCCAGCGACGTCATCATGATCGCCGCCCCCAGCGGTGTGCTGCGTTACGTCTCCCCGGCCGCCGCCGGTGTGTACGGCCGGTCCGCCGAGGAGCTGGTGGGCACCGAGCTGGCCCACCTGATCCACCCGGAGGACCTGGGCTGTGTGGTCCACGAGGTGCGCCGGTTCCTCGCCGCCAGCCCGCAGGACGAGCCCACCACGCGCATCGAATGCCGTTTCCGCTCCGGGTCGGGAGGCTGGCTCAACGTCGAGTCGACCGTCAACCGGCACCACGGCGGCCTGATCTTCAACAGCCGGGACGTGACGGAGCGGGTGCGCCTGCAGGCGCAGCTCCAGCACAACGCCGAGCACGACCCGCTCACCGACCTGCCCAACCGCGCGCTGTTCACGCGGCGTGTCCAGCAGGCGCTGTCCGGCCGCCGCAGCTCCGACCGGGGCCCCGCCCTGCGCAACACGGCCGTCCTCTTCATCGACCTCGACGGCTTCAAGGCCGTCAACGACACCATCGGTCACGCCGCCGGTGACGCCCTGCTGGTCCAGGCCGCCCGCCGGCTGCAGGACGCCGTCCGCCAGGGCGACACCGCGTCCCGGCTCGGCGGCGACGAGTTCGCGGCCCTGATCGTCGGCGACGGCACCCGTGACCGGGCCGCCCGCGAGCGTCACATACTGGAACTCGCCGACCGTCTCCGGCTCACGCTCTCGCAGCCGTACCTCATCGACGGCAACGACGTCCGCGTCGCCGCGTCCATCGGCGTGGCCTTCGCCGAACCCGGTCTGGGCGCAGGAGAGCTGCTGCGCAACGCCGACCTCGCCATGTACCGCGCCAAGGCCGGCGGCAAGGGCCGGGTCGAGCTCTACAAGCCGCAGATGCAGCAGGACGTCGTACGCAAGGCGGAGCTCGCCACGCGGCTGCGTTCCGCGCTGCACGACGGTGAGTTCGCCCTCCTGCACCAGCCTGTGGTGCGCCTCTCGGACGGCCGGATCTCGTCGGTCGCCGCACAGGCGCGCTGGCGTTCCTCGCAGGGGGTGCTCTTCACGCCCGCCGAGTTCCTGCGGGTCGCCGAGGACGGCGACCGGACGGCCGAGCTGGGCCGCTGGCTGCTGGAGCAGGCCGTCGAGCAGGCAGCCGACCGGGTCGCGAGCGGGCTGACGCTGCCCGTGGTCGTCCGGGTGGGCGCCCGGCGGCTGCTGGACCGCTCGATGCCGCTGAGCTCGGTGGAGGCGCTGCTGACACGGCACGGCCTGCCGTCGGGCTCGCTGGTGGTCGAACTCTCCGACACCGACCCCAGGGTGCCGCTGGACGAGCTGGAGCGCCGCCTGGGGGCTCTGCGCCGCCTGGGCGTCCGGATCGCCCTGGACGGCTTCGGCAGCGGCTACGGGGCGCTCACGGCGCTGCGCCGGCTGCCCGTGGACGTCCTCAAGCTCGACCGCACGCTCGTCGAGGGGGTCGTCGAGTCCGCCCGGCTGAACAAGATCACCGGTGGGCTGCTGCGGATCGCGTCCGATCTGGGGCTGCAGTCCGTCGCCGACGGCGTGGACCTGCCCGAGCAGGTCGTCGCGCTGCACGCGATGGGCTGCACGCACGGGCAGGGCATGGCGTTCTCCGGACCGCTCGACGAGTACCGGCTGCGCCGCGCCCTCGCGACGGGCCGTTATCCGGTGCCGCACGACGGGCCGGCCGAGCCCGCGTTCGCGGGCGGCGGCGCGGGGGTGTACACCAGTGGGGTGACCGCCGTCCTGGGGAGCGGAAGTGCCCTACGCTCACATAATGAGACTCCCGTCCCACCCACTTGACAGTCGGTGTGCGCCAGGGGGAGGGTCAATGCCATGCGCACCCGAATTCTCGTACTTGGCAAGCGCGTCGGCTGAAGCTGGTGGCGTCCGGACAGACCCGGAACCCACAGCGACCCACACCCGGCGCGCTCCCCTCGCTTGCCTTATGGCACGAGGGGTTTTTTGTTGCACAAAACCCGGGGCGACGCCCCCGCACGACCCCCAGCAACACCCGTAGAACCTTCAGTAAAACCCTCAGCATCGAGAAGAGAATGCCGATGACCGAGCAGGCCACCGGGGCCCATCCGCAGCCCCGGCCCCGATCCGGAGGACAGCACTCCGCGTCCGTCGAGCACGTGACGGGTGCGCAGTCCCTCATCCGCTCTCTCGAGGAGGTCGGCGCCGACACGGTATTCGGCATTCCCGGCGGTGCGATCCTTCCCGCCTACGACCCGCTGATGGACTCGACGAGGGTCCGCCACGTCCTGGTCCGCCACGAGCAGGGCGCGGGCCACGCCGCCACCGGCTATGCCCAGGCCACCGGTCGCGTCGGCGTCTGCATGGCGACCTCCGGCCCCGGCGCCACCAACCTGGTGACCCCGATCGCCGACGCGCACATGGACTCGGTGCCGCTCGTGGCGATCACCGGACAGGTCGCGTCCAAGGCGATCGGCACGGACGCCTTCCAGGAGGCGGACATCGTCGGCATCACCATGCCGATCACCAAGCACAACTTCCTGGTCACCAAGGCCGAGGACATCCCGCGGGTGATCGCGCAGGCCTTCCACATCGCCTCCACCGGCCGCCCCGGCCCGGTCCTGGTCGACATCGCCAAGGACGCCCTCCAGGCGAAGACCACGTTCTCCTGGCCGCCCACCATGGACCTGCCCGGCTACCGTCCGGTGACCAAGCCGCACGCCAAGCAGATCCGCGAGGCCGCGAAGCTGATCACGGCCGCCAAGCGGCCGATCCTCTACGTCGGCGGCGGCGTCCTGAAGGCCGGCGCCACGGCCGAGCTGAAGGTCCTCGCCGAGCTGACCGGCGCGCCCGTCACCACCACCCTCATGGCGCTGGGCGCGTTCCCCGACAGCCACCCGCAGCACCTGGGGATGCCCGGCATGCACGGCTCGGTGGCCGCCGTCACCGGCCTGCAGAAGGCCGACCTGATCATCGCCCTGGGCGCCCGCTTCGACGACCGCGTCACCGGCAAGCTGGACAGCTTCGCGCCGTACGCCAAGATCGTCCACGCGGACATCGACCCGGCCGAGATCGGCAAGAACCGCGCCGCCGACGTCCCGATCGTCGGCGACGCGCGCGAGGTCATCGCGGACCTGGTCCAGGCCGTCCAGAAGGAGCACAGCGAGGGCCAGCAGGGCGACTACACCGCCTGGTGGAAGGACCTGAGCCGCTGGCGCGACACCTACCCGCTCGGCTACGACCTGCCCGCCGACGGCTCGCTCTCCCCGCAGCAGGTCATCGAGCGCATCGGACAGCTCGCCCCCGAGGGCACGATCTTCGCGGCGGGCGTCGGCCAGCACCAGATGTGGTCCGCGCACTTCGTCCAGTTCGAGAACCCCGCCACCTGGCTGAACTCCGGCGGCGCGGGCACGATGGGCTACGCGGTGCCGGCCGCGATGGGCGCCAAGGCGGGCGCGCCGGACCGGACGGTCTGGGCGATCGACGGCGACGGCTGCTTCCAGATGACCAACCAGGAACTGACCACCTGCGCCCTGAACAACATCCCGATCAAGGTGGCCATCATCAACAACGGCGCCCTCGGGATGGTCCGCCAGTGGCAGACCCTGTTCTACAACCAGCGCTACTCCAACACCGTGCTGCACTCCGGCCCGAACGACGTCAACCCGCAGGCCCGGGGCACCCGCGTCCCCGACTTCGTGAAGCTGTCGGAGGCCATGGGCTGCTATGCGATCCGGTGCGAGTCCCCGGACGACCTCGACAAGGTCATCGCGGAGGCGAACTCCGTCAACGACCGTCCCGTCGTCGTCGACTTCGTCGTCCACGAGGACGCGATGGTGTGGCCGATGGTCGCCGCAGGCACCTCCAACGACGAGATCCTGGCCGCCCGGGACGTCCGCCCCGACTTCGGCGACAACGAAGACGACTGAGCGAGAGAGACGTAAGAAGACATGTCCAAGCACACGCTCTCCGTCCTGGTGGAGAACAAGCCGGGCATCCTGGCCCGGATCGCCGCCCTGTTCTCCCGCCGGGGCTTCAACATCGACTCGCTCGCCGTCGGCGTCACCGAGCACGCAGACATCTCCCGCATCACGATCGTGGTGAGCGTCGACGCGCTGCCGCTGGAGCAGGTCACCAAGCAGCTCAACAAGCTCGTCGAGGTGCTGAAGATCGTCGAACTGGAGCCGGGACAGGCCGTTCACCGCGAACTCGTTCTGGTGAAGGTGCGCGCCGACAACGAGACGCGCTCGCAGATCGTCGAGATCGTCCAGCTGTTCCGCGCCAAGACCGTCGACGTCTCCCCGGAGGCCGTGACCATCGAGGCCACCGGCAGCAACGACAAGCTCACCGCCATGCTCAAGATGCTCGAGCCGTACGGCATCAAGGAGCTGGTCCAGTCCGGAACGATCGCGATCGGCCGTGGCGCCCGTTCGATCACAGACCGCTCGCTGCGCGCTCTCGACCGGTCGGCATAAGTATGGAAACGGGCGGCCGACGTCATCGGCCGCCCGTATGCCGAGACCCCGAGACCTACCTGCCGCCCGCCGTCATACGGTGGGACGCACCACCTGCACACAAGGAGAGAACCCAAAGTGGCCGAGCTGTTCTACGACGCCGACGCCGACCTGTCCATCATCCAGGGCCGCAAGGTCGCGGTCATCGGCTACGGCAGCCAGGGCCACGCCCACGCCCTGTCGCTCCGTGACTCCGGTGTCGACGTCCGCGTCGGTCTGCACGAGGGCTCCAAGTCCAAGGCCAAGGCCGAGGAGCAGGGCCTGCGCGTGGTGACTCCCGCCGAGGCCGCCGCCGAGGCCGACGTCATCATGATCCTGGTGCCGGACCCGATCCAGGCCCAGGTCTACGAGGAGTCCATCAAGGACAACCTCAAGGACGGCGACGCGCTGTTCTTCGGCCACGGCCTGAACATCCGCTTCGACTTCATCAAGCCGCCGGCCGGCATCGACGTCTGCATGGTCGCCCCGAAGGGCCCCGGCCACCTGGTGCGCCGTCAGTACGAGGAAGGCCGCGGCGTTCCGTGCATCGCCGCCGTCGAGCAGGACGCCACCGGCAACGCCTTCGCGCTGGCGCTGTCCTACGCCAAGGGCATCGGCGGCACCCGCGCCGGCGTCATCAAGACCACCTTCACCGAGGAGACCGAGACCGACCTGTTCGGTGAGCAGGCCGTCCTCTGCGGCGGTACGGCCGCTCTGGTGAAGGCCGGCTTCGAGACGCTGACCGAGGCGGGCTACCAGCCGGAGATCGCGTACTTCGAGTGCCTGCACGAGCTGAAGCTGATCGTCGACCTCATGTACGAGGGCGGCCTGGAGAAGATGCGCTGGTCGGTCTCCGAGACCGCCGAGTGGGGCGACTACGTCACCGGTCCGCGGATCATCACGGACGCCACCAAGGCGGAGATGAAGAAGGTCCTCGCCGAGATCCAGGACGGCACCTTCGCGCGTGAGTGGATGGCCGAGTACCACGGCGGTCTGAAGAAGTACAACGAGTACAAGCAGCAGGACTCCGAGCACCTGCTGGAGACCACCGGCAAGCAGCTCCGCAAGCTGATGAGCTGGGTCGACGAAGAGGCCTAGGCCTCGAGGACAGGGGTCGGAGCGTACTGCTCCGGCCCCGTTGTCCATCCTGTCCCACCACGGACGGGTGATCCTTCCGCGGAGGCATGAGGCGACCTCCGCCGCAGCACTACACTGCTGTTCATATACGCGTTCAGGCCCACAGCGTCGTGCGTCTTCCACGCGGCTAGCCCCTCCTCCGCATGCGGCCGTCGGGACGGCCGTCCGCACGCTCTGGACTTGTGAGGACTCACGTGAGCTCGAAACCTGTCGTACTCATCGCTGAAGAGCTGTCGCCCGCGACCGTGGACGCGCTCGGCCCGGACTTCGAGATCCGGCACTGCAACGGAGCGGACCGGGCCGAACTGCTCCCGGCCATCGCCGACGTCGACGCGATCCTGATCCGCTCGGCCACCAAGGTCGACGCCGAGGCGATCGCCGCCGCGAACAAGCTGAAGGTCGTCGCACGAGCCGGCGTCGGCCTGGACAACGTCGACGTCTCCGCCGCCACCAAGGCCGGCGTGATGGTCGTCAACGCCCCCACCTCGAACATCGTGACCGCCGCCGAGCTGGCCTGCGGTCTGCTGCTCGCCACCGCCCGCCACATCCCGCAGGCCAACGCCGCGCTGAAGAACGGCGAGTGGAAGCGCAGCAAGTACACGGGCGTGGAGCTGGCCGAGAAGACCCTCGGCGTCGTCGGCCTCGGCCGCATCGGCGCGCTCGTCGCGCAGCGGATGTCCGGCTTCGGCATGAAGGTCGTCGCCTACGACCCCTACGTGCAGCCCGCGCGCGCCGCGCAGATGGGCGTGAAGGTGCTGACGCTGGACGAGCTGCTCGAGGTCGCCGACTTCATCACCGTCCACCTGCCGAAGACCCCCGAGACGGTCGGCCTGATCGGTGACGAGGCGCTGCGCAAGGTCAAGCCGAGCGTGCGCATCGTCAACGCCGCGCGTGGCGGGATCGTCGACGAGGAGGCGCTGTACTCGGCGCTGAAGGAGGGCCGGGTCGCCGGCGCCGGCCTCGACGTGTACGCGAAGGAGCCCTGCACGGACTCCCCGCTGTTCGAGTTCGACCAGGTCGTCGCCACCCCGCACCTCGGCGCGTCCACCGACGAGGCGCAGGAGAAGGCCGGCATCGCGGTCGCGCGGTCGGTGCGTCTGGCCCTCGCCGGCGAGCTCGTCCCCGACGCGGTGAACGTCCAGGGCGGTGTCATCGCCGAGGACGTCAAGCCCGGTCTGCCGCTCGCCGAGCGTCTCGGCCGCATCTTCACCGCGCTCGCCGGCGAGGTCGCGGTCCGCCTCGACGTCGAGGTGTACGGCGAGATCACCCAGCACGACGTGAAGGTGCTGGAGCTCAGCGCCCTCAAGGGCGTCTTCGAGGACGTCGTCGACGAGACGGTGTCCTACGTCAACGCCCCGCTGTTCGCGCAGGAGCGCGGTGTCGAGGTGCGGCTGACGACCAGCTCGGAGTCGGCCGACCACCGCAACGTCGTCACCGTGCGCGGCACGCTGTCGGACGGCGAGGAGGTGTCGGTCTCCGGCACGCTGGCCGGCCCCAAGCACCTGCAGAAGATCGTCGCGGTCGGCGAGTACGACGTCGACCTCGCGCTCGCCGACCACATGGTCGTCCTCAAGTACGAGGACCGGCCCGGCGTCGTCGGCACCGTCGGCCGGGTCTTCGGCGAGGCGGGGATCAACATCGCCGGCATGCAGGTCGCCCGGGCGGCGGCGGGCGGCGAGGCGCTGGCCGTCCTGACCGTGGACGACACGGTGCCGCCGGCGGTGCTGGCGGAGGTGGCGGAGGAGATCGGGGCGACGTCTGCTCGTGCCGTGAACCTCGTCTGAGGTTCGCCGCACGTTCCGGGGGCTGCCGCCCCCGGGCCCCCGCTTCGGCCCTGAAGGGGCCTCGTCCTCAAACGCCGGACGGGCTGGATTCGCTGAGCGTGGCTCGGCGGTCACGTCGGACGGGCTGGATTCGCTGAGCGTGGCTCGGCGGTCACGTCGGACGGGCTGGATTCGCTGAGCGTGGCTCGGCGGTCACGCCGGACGGGCTGGATTCGCTGAGCGTGGCTCGGCGGTGCACGTCAGGTGTGTGCGCCGGGCGGGGCGGATCCGTCGGACGTGGTTCGCATGCGGACGCCGGGTGGGCTGGAGTGATCCAGTCCGCCCGGCGTTTTCGTCTGTGCGGCTACTTGTCGCTGACGCGGCTCCGTCGCAGCGTCGTCGTCGCCGCTGCCGCGGCTGCCGCGAGGACCACCGCCCCTGCGATCGCCGCCCCCTGCATGCCGTTGGTGAAGGCTTCTCGGGCCGCGGTCGCCAGGACGTCTCCCGTGCGTCCGGGCAGGTGGCCGGCGACGGCCAGGGCGCCCCCGAGGGTCTCGCGGGCCTCCGCCGGAGCCGAGGACGGCATGTCGTGGCGGTAGAGCGCCGTGCCGATGGAGCCGAGTACGGCCATCCCCAGCGCGCCCCCGAACTCGGCGCCCGTCTCCAGCAGCGAGGACGCCGAACCCGCGCGCTCCACCGGGGCCGTGCTCATCGCCAGGTCCGTCATCTGGGAGAGGACCATGACGATGCCGGAGGCGAGGACCCCGCAGGCGGTCAGCACGAGCCACATCGAGTCGGCGCCGGCGAGGGCCAGCAGGCCGTAGCCGGCCGCGCCGGTCGTGAAGCCCGCCGTCACCACGTGGGCCCGGTCCACGCCCTTGTGGACCAGGGACGTGGCCAACGGGGCCGCCATGCCGATCGGCACCGAGGGCAGCAGCGCCCACAGGGCGGCCTCCAGCGCGCTCTTGCCGAGGACCGACTGCAGGTACTGCGTGGTGAAGAAGGCCGACCCCAGCATCCCGAACGAGGAGACGAGGTTCAGCACGACCGCGGGGGCGAAGCCGGGCCGGCGGAACAGGGCGGGGGAGATCATCGGGTCGGCGGCCGTGCGCTGGCGGTGGACGAAGAGGGCCGCGAAGAGCAGGCCCACGGTGACCGAGAGGACGTACTCGGTGCGCCAGCCCTCCGACGGGATCTCCTTCAGGCCGTAGATCACGGGGAGCACGGCTGCCATCGACAGCGGGACGCTCGGCCAGTCGAAGCGGCCCGGGGCGGGGTCGCGCGACTCGGGCAGCAGAACCGGGCCGAGAACGAGCAGCAGGACCATCGCGGGCAGGTTGACCAGGAAGACCGAGCCCCACCAGAAGTACTCGACCAGCACGCCGCTCATCACGGAGCCGAGGGCGATGCCGCCCGTCATGACGCCGGACCACAGGCCGATCGCCTTGGCGCGCTGGCCCGGGTCGGTGAACATCGTGCGGATCAGGGCCATCGTCGAGGGCATCAGGGTCGCGCCGCCGATGCCGAGGACCGCCCGGGCGGCGATCAGGGTCTCGGCGCTGTTCGCGTAGGCCGCGATCAGCGAGGCGGCGCCGAACGCGGCGGCGCCGATCAGGAGCAGCCCGCGGCGGCCGATGCGGTCGCCCAGGGAGCCCATCGTCATCAGCAGGCCCGCGAGGACGAACGCGTAGATGTCGAAGATCCACAGCTGCTGGGTGCCGCTCGGCTCGAGGTCGGCGCTGATCGCCGGGATCGCGAAGTAGAGGACGGAGACGTCCATGGAGACCAGGAGCAGCGGAAGCATCAGCACGCCGAGGGCGGTCCATTCGCGGCGGCCTGCGCGGGGCGCCGGGGCGGTGGCGGTGCTCGTCGGGTTCGTTGTCATGGCAGCGACTGTACGGGCGTATTAAACGAGTGTCTAGAACGCTTGTATAAATCATTTGTCTAGGACGCATGTATGGATCGGGGATAGGGTGACGTCATGGGACATCGTGAGGATCTGCTCGAGGGCGCCAAGCGCTGCCTGCTGGAGAAGGGGTTCCTGCGGACGACCGCACGGGACGTCGTCAAGGAGTCGGGGACCAACCTGGCATCGATCGGCTACCACTACGGCTCCAAGGACGCGCTGCTGGCGCAGGCGTACGTCTCGTTGATCGAGGGCGCCGGCGACGACTTCGACCCGGGCTGGGGCGGCGGCGAGGTGACCGCGCCCGCCGGATCGCTGGAACGGTTCCAGGAGGTCTGGGCGAGCATCATCGGCTCGGTGCCGCGGACGCGGGCGATCTGGCTGCTGAGCTTCGAGCTCGTCGTCCAGGGCGACCGGCTCCCCGAGGTGCGCAAGCTGCTGGCCGAGGCGCAGGAGGAGGGCCGCTCGGGGATCGTGCCCATGTTCAACGGCGTCCCGGAGGCCGAGCTCGACAAGGAGACCGTCGACACGGAGGGCCGGTTCTACCAGACCCTCCTCAACGGGCTCATGGTCCAGTGGCTCTTCGACCCCGACACGGCGACGGACGCGGCGCAGCTCACGGAGGGGCTGCGGCGGGTGATCGCGGGCGCGGCGAAGAGCTGAGCCGAGCGAGGCGGGTGTGCGGGCGGGCGTGCCGTGCGTCCCGGTCCACGGGGCTTTCGCAGCGTGCCCTACAGCCGGGCCGCCTTCAGCGTCATGTGCAGCAGCAGCCGGTCCTCGCCGTCGTCCAGGTCCAGGCCCGTCAGCTGCTCCACCCGCGACAGCCGGTAGTACAGCGTCTGCCGGTGGATGCCCAGTGCGGCTGCCGTGCGGCCGGCCTGGCCCGCGCAGTCGAGGTAGACCTCGGCCGTGCGGGCCAGTTCGTGGTGGGCGGGGGAGGTCAGTGCCCGTACGGCGGGGTCCTGGACGCGCGCCGGGGGCAGCGAGGTGAGCAGCCGGTACGGGCCGATCGACGACCACGGCGCGACCGGCCCCAGGCGGGGCTCGGCGAGCGCGGCCCGCGCCGACGCCGACGCCTCCTCCCACGCGGCCCCGAGCTCCGCCAGGCCGACCCGTGAGGCGGCCACGCCGGCGGCCGCCTCCGGCGCCCGTTCCCGCAGCCGGGCCGCCGCCGACGTGGCGGGGGTGAGGACGTCCGCCGAGCGCAGCCGCACCAGGAGCGCCAGTGACCGCGACGCCGTTCCCCACGGCAGCGTGCACCAGGCCGTCGCCCCGGGCAGGGTGCGCAGGGAGATTGCGTCGTCCGGATCTGCCGAGGGCCAGGGGGTCACGCACACCACCGTGTGCGGACCGTCCGCGCGGGCCCCGAGCGCGGTGCGCAGCTCCGCGACCGCCATGTCCCGGGGCCAGCCCGGCTGCGCCGCCAGGACCGCCAGCAGCTCCCGGCTGAGATCGGCGCCGTGCCGGGCCTCGTCGGCCAGCAGCGCGCCGATCCGGGCCGTCACCTCCATCGCGGAGGCGAGCTGCGCGTCGGAGGGCCCGGGATCGTCGTCCAGCAGCCACACGTAACCGAGGACGACGCCCCGATGCCGTACGGGAAGGCAGACGCGGCCCCGGTGCACCCCGGCCTCCGGGGTGGGCGGGATGCGCACCGGGCCCTGCGCGCGCGTGATGCCGAAGCCCTCGAACCAGGCGCGGACGGCGGCCGTGGAACGCCTGGTCAGGATCGACCGGGTGCGGACCGGGTCCAGCGCGGACTCGTCCAGCTCGTCCTCGCTCGCGTACGCGCCGAAGGCGAGGAGCTCGAAGTCGCGGTTCTCCAGGGTCGCGGGGGCGCCCAGCAGCTCGGAGAGCTCGTCGACGAGCTCCTGGTAGTCGCCCCGATGGTCCCGGTAATCCGACGTCACCGGGGCATTCTCCCCCAAGCGCGACCGTCCTTCATACATCTGTCTGAGATCGGCGGCACGGATGCGTGACAGCTGTCGATGGCCCACGATCGGAGGGATCCTTAGGTTTCACGGTGGTTCTATCTGCTGGTTTGTGGAGGTGCCCCGTGCTGGGTCCCGTGATTCTCGCCGCGTCGCGCAGCGACCGGATGCGACGCCTGATCTCGGCGGCCCCGGTGACGAAGCAGGTCGTCGACCGCTTCATCCCCGGCGAGACGGTCGACGACGTCGTCCCGATCATCGAAGAGCTCACCGGCCGGGGTCTGGAGCTGACGATGGACGTCGTCGGCGAGGACATCACCGCCCCCGAGCAGGCCCTCGCCGCCCGGGACGCCTACCTGGCGCTGGTCGGGAGGCTGGGGGAACTCGAGCTCGGCGAACGGGTCGAGACGTCCGTGAAGCTGTCCATGTTCGGGCAGGCCCTCCCCGGCGGTCACGAGCTGGCGCTCGCCAACGTCCGGCCGGTCGTCGAGGCCGCCGCCGCCATCGGCACCACCGTCACCCTCGACGCCGAGGACCACACCACCCTCGACTCGATGTTCGCCATCCACGAGGAACTGCGCAAGGACTTCCCGCAGACCGGCTGCGTCATCCAGGCCTACCTCTTCCGTACCGAGGCCGACGCCCGCCGGCTCGCCGCGAGCGGCAGCCGGGTACGGCTGGTGAAGGGCGCCTACAAGGAGCCCGCCACGGTCGCCCACCAGGACCGGCACGAGATCGACAAGGCGTACGTCCGCGTCCTGCGCACCCTGATGGCGGGCGACGGATACCCGATGATCGGCTCCCACGACCCGCGCCTGATCTCCATCGGTCAGGAGCTCGCGCGCAAGGCCGGCCGCAAGCCCGACGAGTACGAGTTCCAGATGCTGTACGGGATCAGGAGCGACGAGCACCTGCGGCTCGCCGCTGAGGGACACCGCATGCGCGTCTACACCGCCTACGGCACCGACTGGTACGGCTACTTCATGCGCCGTCTCGCGGAGAAGCCGGCGAACCTGCGCTTCTTCGCGCGCTCGATGGTCACCAAGGGCTGAGCCCACCCCCCGCTCGCAACACGCTCAGTAAGGAGTTACCGACCTCATGGACGCTGTGACCCAGGTCCCCACCCCCGTCAACGAGCCGGTGCACGGCTACGCCCCCGGCTCGCCCGAGCAGGCCCGGCTGGAGGCCAAGCTCAAGGAACTGGCCGACAATCCGATCGACCTGCCCTGCACCATCGGCGGCGAGCGCCGTATGGGCGGCGGAGAGCGTTTCGACGTCGTCCAGCCGCACCGCCACAAGGCCCGCCTGGGCACCTACGCCAACGCCACCCGCCAGGACGCGCAGGACGCCGTCGACGCGGCCCTCGCCGCCGCGCCCGCCTGGCGCGCGATGTCCTTCGACGACCGTGCCGCGATCATCCTGCGCGCCGCCGAGCTGCTGGCCGGGCCGTGGCGGGAGACGCTCGCCGCGTCCACGATGCTCGGCCAGTCGAAGACGGCGCAGCAGGCGGAGATCGACTGTCCCTGCGAGCTCGTCGACTTCTGGCGCTTCAACGTGGCCTACGCCCGCCAGATCCTGGCCGAGCAGCCCCCGGCCAACTCCCCGGGCGTCTGGAACCGTCTCGACCACCGCCCGCTCGAGGGCTTCGTCTACGCGATCACGCCGTTCAACTTCACGGCGATCGCCGGCAATCTGCCGACCGCGCCCGCGCTGATGGGCAACGTCGTCGTGTGGAAGCCGTCCCCGACGCAGACGCACGCCGCCGTGCTGCTGATGCGGCTGCTCGAGGAGGCCGGGCTGCCCAAGGGCGTCATCAACCTGGTCACCGGCGACGGCCTGGAGGTGTCCGAGGTCGCCCTGAACCACCGCGACCTGGCCGGCATCCACTTCACCGGTTCCACGAAGACCTTCCAGCACCTGTGGAAGACGGTCGGCGCCAACATCGAGAAGTACCGGACCTACCCGCGTCTGGTCGGCGAGACCGGCGGCAAGGACTTCGTCGTCGCCCACCCGAGCGCCGACCGCGCCGTGCTGAAGACGGCCCTCACCCGGGGCGCCTTCGAGTACCAGGGCCAGAAGTGCAGCGCGACCTCCCGGGCCTACATCCCGGCGTCGATCTGGAACTCCGGCTTCAAGGAGGAGTTCGCCGCCGAGGTCGACTCCCTGACGATGGGCGACGTCACCGACCTGTCGAACTTCGTCGGCGCCGTCATCGACGAGCGTTCCTTCGCCAAGAACAGGGCGGCCATCGACCGCGCCGCGGCGGACCCGACCTGCACGGTCGTCGCGGGCGGCTCCTACGACGACTCGGTGGGCTGGTTCGTGCGCCCGACCGTCGTCGAGTGCACCGACCCGGAGAACGAGGTCTTCACGACCGAGTACTTCGGCCCGTTCCTCGCCGTGCACGTCTACGACGACAGTGCGGACGGCGCGTACGACGCCATGCTGACCCAGATGGAGTCGGTCTCGGACTACGCGCTCACCGGCTCGGTCATCGCGAACGACCGCGCCGCCGCCGCGTACACGATGGAGAAGCTGCGCTACGCGGCCGGCAACTTCTACATCAACGACAAGTCGACCGGCGCCGTCGTCGGCCAGCAGCCCTTCGGCGGCGGCCGCGCCTCCGGCACCGACGACAAGGCCGGCGCCCCGCAGAACCTGATGCGCTGGACCCTGACCCGCGCCATCAAGGAGACGCTGGTCCCGCCGACCGACTACACCTACCCCCACATGGGCTGACGGCACACGGCACACCCGCCCGGCACACCCGCGCACCCGAACGGGCCGGTCCTTCGCGGACCCGGCCCGTTCGGCGTTCCGTCGCTCGTCCGGCGTGCCCACGGGGCCGTGCCGTCTCAGATAGTAGGAAGTCCGAGTAATTGTAGAGACAGGCGCGTGCTCCTCACCTAGCTTTGTAGGAGCCGAACGTCTCGCTCGACCAAGCGAATGGCGGTCGTGAACCGGGCCCCGTGCAGGCAACCCCTGCGGGCCCGCTCCCCGCCCCTTGGGGGCGCCCCCCGCCCATTAGGCAGAGGGGGAGTCTCGCAACCCCTCAGGCACTCCCTGCATGTCGAAGGAGTCGATTTCCCATGGCCGAGACGACCGTCCGCCGCCGAGTCCGTCACGTCTCCCGTACGAGCGAGTCCGACCGCAAGAACGCCGCCGCCGCCCTGCAGCGCGCCCTCGACCGCCGCGACAACGGAGGCGAGACCGGCCACTGAGCCGGTCGGCCCCGCAGTCCGGGAGCCGCACCCGCACGGGGGCGCGGCGCGGGCGTCCGAACGGGACTTCGGACCCCGCGCCGCCCCTCGCCTCCCGCGGCCCCCGCCCCCGCTCGCCCCGCCTCGTCCCTGCCGGGTGCGCACCGCCGCGCCGCTGTCCGGATGACGGACGGTCCGTGTCATCACCTGGGACGAGGAGTAGGGTTCCCGCATGTCTCGCAGCCTCAATCTCGCAGTGATCCCCGGTGACGGCATCGGCCAGGAGGTCGTGGCCGAGGGTCTCAAGGTCCTCTCCGCCGTCCTCCCGCCGGATGTGAAGCTGGAGACCAAGGAGTACGACTTCGGCGCCCGGCGCTACCACGCCACCGGTGAGACCCTCACCGACGCGGACGTGGACGCGCTCAAGCAGCACGACGCGATCCTGCTCGGCGCGATCGGCGACCCGAGCGTCCCCTCCGGCGTCCTGGAGCGGGGCTTCCTGCTCAAGCTGCGCTTCGCCTTCGACCACCATGTGAACCTGCGTCCGTCGAGGCTCCTGCCCGGCGTGGCCACCCCGCTGGCCGGTCAGCCCGAGATCGACTTCGTCGTCGTCCGCGAGGGCACCGAGGGCCCGTACACCGGCAACGGCGGCACGATCCGCAAGGGCACCCCGCACGAGGTCGCCACGGAGGTCTCCGTGAACACGGCGTTCGGCGTCGAGCGCGTGGTCCGCGACGCGTTCGCCCGTGCCCAGGCCCGTCCGCGCAAGAAGCTCACGCTCGTCCACAAGAACAACGTGCTGGCCTTCGCCGGGCACCTGTGGACGAACGTCTTCACCAAGGTGGCCGAGGAGTTCCCCGACGTCACCACCGACTACATCCACGTCGACGCGGCCACCATCTACCTGGTCACCGACCCGGCGCGGTTCGACGTCATCGTCACCGACAACCTCTTCGGCGACATCATCACCGACCTCGCCGCGGCCGTCTCCGGCGGCATCGGCGTCGCCGCCAGCGGGAACATCAACCCGTCCGGCGAGTTCCCGTCCATGTTCGAGCCGGTGCACGGCTCGGCCCCGGACATCGCGGGCCAGGGCAAGGCCGACCCCACCGCCACGGTCCTGTCCGTCGCCCTGCTCCTGCGCCACCTCGGCTACGAGGCGGAGGCCGTCCGCATCGAGGACGCCGTCTCCGCGGACCTCGGGGAGCGCGGATCGCTGCCCGCGCGCAGCACCTCCGAGATCGGCGACGCGCTCTCCGTACGAGTAGCCGGCTGACCCGCGCCGCTCGAGAGCCTCGAAGCCGCCGGGTCGCAAGCGCGCCCGGCGGCTTCCGCATGTCCCCCGCCGGGTGTCACCATCAACCCTGGGTCGCATTCACGCCGTTTTTTGGCCCTCGTCCGGCTCTTGCGATAATCGAACGCGGAGCCGCGGTATGAGGGAATGCTCGGACGTCCTACCACCGGCCACCGGCCGTACGGACGTGAGCGCGGCCCGTCACTACACAACCGGTGAAGGACAACCACTCATGACGACGCCCACGATCGAGCTCAAGCCCTCCGCCAGCCCCACCTCCGCCGCCGAGCGGCAGGCGATCCTGGCGAACCCCGGCTTCGGCCGCCACTTCACCGACCACATGGTGACGATCAAGTGGACCGAGGGCCGCGGCTGGCACGACGGCCAGCTCGTTCCGTACGCGCCGATCCCCCTCGACCCGGCCACCAACGTCCTGCACTACGCGCAGGAGATCTTCGAGGGCCTGAAGGCGTACCGCCGCCCCGACGGCTCCGTCGCCACCTTCCGCCCGGACCAGAACGCCAAGCGCTTCCAGCGTTCCGCCCGCCGGCTCGCCATGCCCGAGCTGCCCGTCGAGACGTTCATCGAGGCGTGCGACGCGCTCGTCGCCCAGGACCTGGACTGGGTGCCCGCGCACGGCGGCGAGGAGTCCCTCTACCTGCGGCCCTTCATGATCGCGACCGAGGTGGGGCTGGGCGTCAAGCCGGCCAACGAGTACCTCTTCCTGGTCATCGCCTCGCCCGCCGGCGCCTACTTCCCCGGCGGCGTGCAGCCGGTCTCCATCTGGGTCTCCGAGGACCACGTGCGCGCCGTCCCCGGCGGCATGGGCGACGCCAAGACCGGCGGCAACTACGCCGCCTCGCTGCTCGCGCAGGCCGAGGCCGCCGCGCAGGGCTGCGCCCAGGTCTGCTACCTCGACGCGGTCGAGCGCAAGTGGGTCGAGGAGCTCGGCGGCATGAACCTGTACTTCGTGTACGGCGACAAGATCGTCACGCCGACCCTCACCGGCTCGATCCTGGAGGGCGTCACCCGCGACAGCCTCCTCGCCGTGGCCCGCGACCTCGGCTACGAGGCCGCGGAGGGCCGTATCTCCGTCGACCAGTGGCAGCAGGACACCGCCGACGGCGCCCTCACGGAGGTCTTCGCCTGCGGCACCGCCGCCGTGATCACCCCGGTCGGCACGGTCAAGCGCACCGGCGCCGAGTGGCAGCAGTCGGGCGGCGAGCCCGGCGAGGTCACCCTCAGGCTGCGGCAGGCCCTGCTGGACATCCAGCGCGGCACGGCCGAGGACAAGCACGGCTGGATGCACCGGCTGGGCTAGTCGACCCACCCCTCCTTCCAGGGCCGTCCCCGAGCGGGGGCGGCCCTGCGGTGTTCCCGGGGCCCGGACCCGTCCACCGTTGTTAGAGCGTTGCTCGAAAAGTTCCTCGCTCACCTTCTGATCAAGCGGTTGAACAGTTTAGAGTGACGCTCGAACTGAGGGAGGCAAGGTGCGACTCACCCCCACGGAACGCGACCGGCTGCTGCTCTTCGGCGCCGCCGAGCTCGCCCGGGCGAGAAGGGCCCGCGGGCTGCGGCTGAACGTGCCCGAGGCCACCGCCCTCGTCGCCGACACGGTGTGCGAGGCCGCCCGGGACGGCGTCCGGCTCGCCGAGGCGATCGAACGGGCCCGCTCGGTCCTCGGGCCCGATGACGTGCTGCCGGGCGTCGCGGACGTCGTCACCGAGGTGCACGTCGAGGCGGTCTTCGACGACGGCACGCGGCTCGCGGTGGTGCACGACCCGATCGGCGGCGGCCTCGGCGAGCAGGCGCCCGGCGCGCTGCTGCCCGGACCCGGGTACGCCGAGCCCGGACCGCAGGTGCGGCTGACCGTCACCAACACCGCCGACGTGCCCGTCTCCGTCACCTCCCACTTCCACTTCTTCGAGGCCAACCCGCGCCTGGCCTTCGCCCGTGCCGAGGCCTACGGGATGCGGCTCGCCGTCCCCGCCGGGGCCTCCGTGCGCTTCGGTCCCGGGGAGCGCGCCGAGGTGGGGCTGGTGCCGATCGGCGGCGACCGCGTCGCGATCGGCTTCGCGGGCCTGGTCGACGGACCCCTGGACGCGCCGGGCGCCAGGGAAGAGGCGCTGCGCCGGGCGGCCGCCTGCGGCTACCTGGGCGCCCACGAGGGGACGTCGCGATGAACCCGCACGCCTACGCCGCCACCCACGGCCCCAGGGCCGGCGACCGCGTCCGCCTCGGGGACTCCGGGCTGGTCGTGCGCGTCGAGTCCGACTCCCAGCGCCCCGGCGACGAGTTCCTCGCCGGGTTCGGCAAGACCGCCCGGGACGGACTGCACCTCAAGGCCGCAGCGGTCCGCGCCACCTGCGACGTCGTGATCAGCAACGTCGTCGTGATCGACGCCGTGCAGGGCGTGCGCAAGACGTCCATCGGCATCCGCGAGGGCCGCATCCACGCCATCGGCCGGGCCGGGAACCCCGACACCCTCGACGGCGTCGACGTCGTGGTGGGCACCGGCACCTCCATCGTCTCCGGCGAGGGGCTGATCGCCACCGCCGGGGCCGTCGACACCCACGTCCATCTGCTGTCCCCGCGCATCATGGAGGCCTCGCTCGCCTCCGGGGTGACCACCGTCATCGGGCAGGAGTTCGGGCCGGTGTGGGGTGTCGGCGTCAACTCGCCCTGGGTGCTGCGGCACGCCTTCAGCGCCTTCGACGCCTGGCCGGTCAACATCGGCTTCCTGGGCCGGGGCTCCTCCTCCGCCCCCGCTCCGCTCGTCGAGGCGCTCGCCGAGGGCGGCGCCTGCGGCTTCAAGGTGCACGAGGACATGGGCGCCCACACCCGTGCGCTGGACACGGCACTGCGCGTCGCCGAGGAGCACGACGTGCAGGTCGCCCTGCACAGCGACGGGCTGAACGAGTGCCTGTCGGTCGAGGACACCCTGCGCGTGCTCGAAGGGCGGACCATCCACGCCTTCCACATCGAGGGCTGCGGCGGCGGGCACGTCCCCAACGTCCTCAAGATGGCCGGCGTGCCGAACGTCATCGGCTCCTCCACCAACCCCACCCTGCCCTTCGGCCGGGACGCCGTCGCCGAGCACTACGGCATGATCGTCTCCGTCCACGACCTCAAGACCGACCTGCCGGGCGACGCCGCCATGGCCCGCGACCGCATCCGCGCCGGCACCATGGGCGCCGAGGACGTCCTGCACGACCTGGGCGCGATCGGCATCACCTCCTCCGACGCGCAGGGCATGGGCCGCGCCGGCGAGACGGTCCGCCGCACGTTCGCCATGGCCGGGAAGATGAAGGCCGAGTTCGGCGCGCCCGGCGACGGTCACGACAACGAGCGCGTGCTGCGCTACATCGCCAAGCTGACCGTCAACCCGGCCATCGCCCACGGGCTGTCGCACGAGGTCGGCTCCATCGAGGTGGGCAAGCTCGCCGACATCGTGCTCTGGCGGCCCGAGTACTTCGGCGCCAAACCGCAACTGGTGCTGAAGTCCGGCTTTCCCGCGTACGGGGTGGTCGGCGATCCCAACGCCGCCACCGACACCTGCGAACCGCTCGTTCTCGGACCGCAGTTCGGCGCACACGGCGCCACGCCCGCCGAGCTGTCCGTGGCCTTCGTGGCCCGGGCCGCCCTCGACCGCGGCGACGACCGGATGCCGACCCGCCGTCGCCGGGTCGCCGTGCACGGCACCCGCGGGATCGGCCCGGCAGACCTGCGCCTGAACTCCCGTACCGGGACGGTCGACGTCGACGCGCGCACCGGCCTGGTCACCCTCGACGGAGAGCCGCTGCGCTCCGAACCGGCCGAATCCGTCTCCCTCAACCGCCTGTACTTCCTCTGACGTCCCCCGACGCTCCCTGACGCCCCCCGCGCTCCCTGACGGCCGCCGACGTCCGCCGACGTCCCCCGGCCCACCGACCTCCTCCGACTTCTTCCAAGGACCCGGACATGAGCACACCCGCCGCCGACGGCTTCCGCATGCCCGCCGAGTGGGCCCCGCACGCCCGTACATGGATGGCCTGGCCGGGCCCCAACCCCACCTTCGACGACCCCGACGGCCTCGCCGCCGCCCGCGCCGCATGGGCCGAGGTGGCCCGGACCGTCCGCCGCTTCGAGCCGGTGACGATGGTGTGCGGGCCCGGGCAGTCGGCGCACGCGCGCACCCTGCTCGGGCCGGGCGTGGAGACGGTCGAGCGCGACCTCGACGACGCCTGGATGCGCGACATCGGACCCACTTTCCTGACGAACGGCCGTGAACTGGCGGCCGTGGACTGGACGTTCAACGGCTGGGGCGCCCAGGCGTGGGCCCGCTGGGAGCACGACGCCGAGATCGCCGCGCACGTCGCCGATCTCGCCGGCGCCCGCAGATACGCCTCGGACCTGGTGAACGAGGGCGGCGCGATCCACGTCGACGGAGAGGGCACCGTTCTGCTGACCGAGACCGTCCAGCTCGGCCCGGAACGCAACCCCGGCCGCACGCGCGCGGACGTCGAGGCCGAGATCCACGCCATGCTCGGCACCCGCAAGGCGATCTGGCTGCCCCGCGGCCTCACCGGCGACTACCCCCCGCACGGCTTCGGCACCCTCGGCCACGTCGACATCGTCGCCGCGTTCGCCCGCCCCGGGGTCGTCGTCGCGCACGTCCAGCCGGATCCGGCGCACCCCGACCACGAGGTGACCCGGGAGGTCGTCGCCCTGTTGAAGGCGCAGACGGACGCCCGGGGCCGCCGCCTGCGGGTCGTCGAGGTCCCCGCGCCCACCGCCCTGGAGGCCGACGGACACTGGGCCGACCACTCCTACATCAACCACTACCTCTGCAACGGCGCGGTGGTGCTCTGCGGCTTCGACGACCCCCGCGACGAGATCGCCGCCGGCATCTTCCGCAGGCTCTTCCCGGAGCGGACGGTGATCCTGGTCGACGCCCGTACGATCTTCTCCGGCGGCGGCGGCATCCACTGCGTCACCCAGCAGCAGCCCACGATCTAGGAGCACCGGATGCCGCGTGCGCGCAGGAACGCCCCGCCCCGCGAGGACGTGCTGGCCGCGGCCATGACGATGATCGCCGAGCGGGGTCTGGAGAGGCTGACGATGGCCGCACTGGGCCGCGAGGTCGGCATGAGCAGCGGACACCTTCTCTACTACTTCCACTCCAAGGACGAGCTGCTGATGCAGACCCTGGAATGGAGCGAGGGCCGTCTCGGCGCCGAGCGCGCCCGGCTGCTGGCGCGTCCCGGCTCCGCGGGCGAACGGCTGGACGCGTACGTCGGTCTGTACGTCCCGGACGGTCACCGCGACCCGCACTGGACGCTCTGGCTGGAAGTGTGGAACCGCTCGCAGAACGCCGACGACGCGGCCCGCGACCGGCAGGCCGCCATCGAGGGCGCCTGGCACCGCGATCTGGTCGCCCTGCTCGCCGAGGGAATCTCGCGGGGCGAGTTCCGGCCCGTCGACCCCGACCGCTTCGCCGCCCGGCTGCGCGCGCTGCTCGACGGCTTCTCCATCCACGTGGCCATCGGCCTGCGCGGCGCGGGGCGGGAACAGGCGCTCGGGCACGTCGGCGAGTTCCTCGATACGGCCCTGCTCGCATCCTGAGACGCGCCGTGAACACCCGGGCGGCCTGTGCCAGACTGCCTCCGTGCTCTCGTTCGCCACGATTATTGGCAGCAGGCGCGCCGGTCCGCAGTGACCGCCACGTACGACCAGGTACGGGCGGCCCTCGTCGTCCTCGACCCGCGCGCAGACCTCTCGCACCCGCGAGGGGTTTTTCGCTTTTCTGGCCCACCCGCAGCCGGGAGCGAGAGCGCGAGGGAGCATGGGGGGATGGTGGAGCCGGTCATTCCGGTAACGACCGAGGTCCAACACAGGAGTCTTGAGACCATGACCGCAACCAGCGAACTCGACGATTCGTTCCACGTCTTCGACACCACTCTGCGGGACGGCGCCCAGCGTGAGGGCATCAACCTCACCGTCGCCGACAAGCTGGCCATCGCCCGTCACCTGGACGACTTCGGAGTGGGCTTCATCGAGGGCGGCTGGCCCGGGGCCAACCCGCGCGACACCGAGTTCTTCGCCCGCGCGCAGGAGGAGATCGAGTTCAGGAACGCCCAGCTCGTCGCCTTCGGCGCGACCCGCCGGGCCGGCGCGAAGGCCGCGGAGGACCCCCAGGTCAGAGCGCTGCTGGAGTCGGGTGCGGGAGTGATCACCCTGGTCGCGAAGTCCCACGACCGGCATGTGGAGCTGGCCCTGCGCACCACGCTGGACGAGAACCTCGCCATGGTGAGCGACACCGTGTCCTTCCTGAAGGGCGAGGGCCGCCGGGTCTTCGTCGACTGCGAGCACTTCTTCGACGGCTACCGCGCGAACCCCCAGTACGCGAAGGCGGTCGTGCGGGCAGCCGCCGAGGCCGGCGCCGACGTGGTCGTGCTGTGCGACACGAACGGCGGCATGCTGCCGGGGCAGGTGCAGGCGGTCGTCTCCACCGTCCTCGCCGACACCGGCGCCCGGCTCGGCATCCACGCCCAGGACGACACCGGCTGCGCGGTGGCGAACACCCTGGCCGCGGTGGACGCGGGCGCGACGCACGTGCAGTGCACGGCGAACGGCTACGGCGAGCGGGTCGGCAACGCCAACCTCTTCCCGGTGGTCGCCGCCCTGGAGCTGAAGTACGGCAAGCAGGTGCTGCCCGAGGGGCGGCTGCGCGAGATGACCCGTATCTCGCACGCGATCGCCGAGGTCGTCAACCTCACCCCCTCCACGCACCAGCCGTACGTCGGCGTCTCCGCCTTCGCCCACAAGGCCGGCCTGCACGCCTCGGCCATCAAGGTCGACCCCGACCTGTACCAGCACATCGACCCCGAACAGGTCGGCAACACCATGCGGATGCTGGTGTCCGACATGGCGGGCCGCGCCTCGATCGAGCTCAAGGGCAAGGAGCTCGGCGTCGACCTCGGGGGCGACCGCGAACTCGTCGGCCGGGTCGTCGAGCGGGTCAAGGAGCGCGAACTCCGGGGCTACACCTACGAGGCGGCGGACGCCTCCTTCGAGCTGCTGCTGCGCGCCGAGGTCGAGGGCAGCCCGCTGAAGTACTTCGAGGTGGAGTCCTGGCGGGCCATCGTCGAGGACCGCCCCGACGGCAGCCACGCCAACGAGGCCACCGTCAAGCTGTACGCCAAGGGCGAGCGGATCGTCGCCACGGCGGAGGGCAACGGCCCTGTCAACGCCCTCGACCGCGCGCTGCGGGTGGCGCTGGAGAAGCTCTACCCGCAGCTGGCCAAGCTCGAGCTGGTGGACTACAAGGTCCGCATCCTCGAGGGCGTCCACGGCACCCAGTCCACCACCCGCGTCCTGATCTCCACGACGGACGGTGCGGGCGAGTGGTCCACGGTGGGCGTCGCGGAGAACGTGATCGCCGCCTCCTGGCAGGCCCTCGAGGACGCGTACACGTACGGACTGCTCAGGGCGAGCGTGACGCCGGCGGAGTGACCGGGTCCGCGGGACGCCCCGGCCGGGCAGGGAGGCCGGGGCGTCCCGCTGTCCTGACGGGACGTCTTGACGGCGGTGTGCGACGCCATTTAACTCACGGCGTGATCTAAGTCATGAGTGAATCGTGCGTGCCTGACGTGCCCGACGTGCCCGACGTGCCCGACGTGCCACTGAGACCCGAGAGCCGAGGGAAGGTCCATGCCAAGGGATCGGTCCGTACCGAGAACTGCCCTGCTCGTCTCCACCGCCCTGTTCGCCGCCCTGCTGTCACCGGCCGCCTCCCGCGCCGCCGACGACCCCGCCCCCACCCCCGTCGACCGCTTCGAGGGCGAGGTGCCGTTCGCCGCCCAGCCCGCCGAGGGCATCTTCACCTGGGGGAGCGACGCCGACGACCCGCCCACGCTGCGGCTCGCGGAACGGCCCGACGCCCCCGACGGGCAGCAGGTCCTCGCAGGCTCCTACGCGATCAGCGGCTGGGGCGGCTTCACCCACGACTACGCCGCGACCGGACCCGCCCACGACTGGTCCGCCCACCGCGGCATCCGGTTCTGGTGGGAGGGCCGCGGCACCGGCGCCAAGGTCGGCTTCGAGATCAAGGACGGCGGCGCCCACGGCGAGGCGTCCGAGCTGTGGACGACGTCCTTCACCGACGACTTCACCGGCTGGAGGCGGATCGAGATCCCCTTCTCCGACTTCGCGTACCGCACCGACTACCAGCCCGTCGGCGGCATCGACCATGTCCTCAGCCTCACGCAGACGTGGGGCTACGCCGTAACCCTCCCCACCGGGGCGGGCGGCGGGTTCGCCATGGACGGCGTGGAGCTCTACGACCGCGCCGACCAGTCGCTGCGCGCGTCCGTGACCACCGACGCCGCCGTGTACCCGGTGAAGGAGGGCGCCGCGGCCACCGTCCGCGTCACCCTCGCCACCACCGGCGCGGCCCCCGTCGACCAGCCGGTGACCGTCGCCTACCGCACCGCCGGCGGCACCGCGTCGGCCGGCGCCGACTACACCCCGGTCTCCGGCACGGTCACCTTCCCCGCGGGCACCGCCTCCGGCGCCTCCCGCACGATCAGGGTCCCGACCCTGAAGGACCGCACCGCCGAGGCCGCCGAGACCGTCCCGCTGCAGCTGACCGTCACCGGCGCCAAGCCGCCCGCCGAGACCCCGCAGGTCGTCGTCGACGCGCACGGACTGGCGTACCTGAACGCCGCACTGCCGGTGAAGCAGCGGGTGAAGGACCTGCTCTCCCGGATGTCCCTGGCGGAGAAGGCCGGCCAGACCACCCAGGCCGAGCGCGGCGCGGTCACCGCCCCCGCAGACATCGCCGGCTACGCCCTCGGCTCGCTCCTGTCCGGCGGCGGCTCCACCCCCACGCCCAACACCCCCCAGGCCTGGGCGAAGATGATCGACGCCTTCCAGCTCCGGGCGCAGGCGACCCGCTTCCAGATCCCGCTGATCTACGGTGTCGACGCGGTGCACGGCCACAACAACCTGTCGGGCGCCACGGTCATGCCGCACAACATCGGCATCGGCGCGACCCGGGACCCCCGCCTCGCCCAGCGCACCGCCGCGGTGACCGCCGCCGAGGTCCGGGCCACCGGAGTGCCCTGGGACTTCGCGCCCTGCCTGTGCGTCACCCGCGACGAACGCTGGGGCCGCTCCTACGAGGCCTTCGGCGAGGACCCGGCGCTGGTGAAGTCCATGGAGACGGTGATCCAGGGCCTCCAGGGGGCCCGCGACGGCCGTGACCTGAAGAACGACGACAAGGTCCTGGCCACTGCCAAGCACTTCGTCGGCGACGGCGGCACCACGTACGGCTCCTCGACCACCGGCGCCTACACCATCGACCAGGGCGTCACCGAGGTCACCCGGCAGCAGCTGGAGGCCGTCCACCTCGCGCCCTACCAGGACGCGGTCGACCGCGGCGTCGGCACCGTCATGCCGTCGTACTCGTCCCTCGACATCGCCGGCGACGGCCGGGGCCCGGTGAAGATGCACGCCCGCGCCGACCTGCTGACCGGCGTCCTGAAGGGCCGGATGGGCTTCGACGGCTTCGTGATCAGCGACTGGAACGCCATCGACCAGCTGCCGGGCGACTACGCCGCACGCGTGCGCACCGCCGTCGACGCCGGCGTCGACATGATGATGGTCCCCTACGGATACAAGGAGTACAGCGCCGCCCTGATCGCCGAGGTGAGGGCCGGCCGCGTCAGCGAACGGCGGCTCGACGACGCCGTCTCCCGCATCCTCACCCAGAAGTTCCGCCTCGGTCTCTTCGAGCAGCCGTACGCGGACACGAGCGGCGCCTCCCGCATCGGTTCCGCCGCCCACCGCGACGTCGCCCGGGCGGCCGCCGCCGCCTCGCAGGTGCTGCTGAAGAACGACGGCGGAGTACTGCCGCTGAAGAAGTCCCAGAAGGTCTACGTGGCCGGCTCCAACGCCGACGACATCGGCAACCAGACCGGCGGCTGGACGATCACCTGGCAGGGCGCGTCCGGCGACATCACCCCCGGCACCACGATCCTGGAGGGCATGCGCAGGGCGGGCGGCGCGATCACGTACTCCAAGGACGCCTCCGCCCCCCTGACCGGCCATGACGTCGGCGTGGTCGTGGTGGGCGAGACGCCGTACGCCGAGGGCGTCGGCGACGTCGGCAACGGCCACGACCTGGAGCTGAGCCCCGCCGACCGGGCGGCCGTGGACCGGGTCTGCGCGGCGATGACCTGCGCGGTCCTGGTCGTCTCCGGACGTCCGCAGCTGATCGGCGACCGGCTCGGGCGGATCGACGCCCTGGTCGCGAGCTGGCTCCCGGGCACCGAGGGCGACGGCGTGGCCGACGTGCTCTACGGCCGGCGCGCCTTCACCGGGCAGCTCCCCGTCACCTGGCCGCGCTCCGAGGCCCAGGTGCCGATCAACGTCGGCGACACGGCCTATGACCCGCAGTACCCGTTCGGCTGGGGTCTGACGACGCTGGCCGAGACCCCGCGGGGCGCGACGGCCACTCTCAAGGCGCTCCGCCGCGCGGCGGCCGCGGCCGAGCGCGCGGGCTCCGACGCGGCCGGCCGGGCCCTGGTGACCAGAGCCCGGCTGATCGTCCAGCAGAAGGCCGGCGACAGCCTCACGGCAGGGGTCTCGAAGCCCTTCGCCGACGCGGACCGACTGCTGCTGAGCGGCCGCTACGGCGCGGCGGTGGAGAAGCTGACCCAGGCGTACCGGGCGGCCTGAGGCCGTTCGGCGCCGCACACAGCCGACTGGTTTGGTGGGCTTCGGGTAGTTTCGAGGTATGAAGGTCGTGTCAACGGCCCGGAGCCCCCTCTCCCTGATGGCCGCGCTGGTGCTCGCCGTCCTCGCCCTGCTGACGGCGGGCGCCCCGCGCGCCGACGCGGCCACCAGCGTGTCGGCCGTCGCCGAGGCCCTGCGCGAGAGCCCGGTCTACGTCGACCCCGGGGCGAGCGGCCAGCTGTCCCAGGCGGACGCGCACGCCCTCCAGCAGCGGATCGAGGCCGCAGGCAAGCCGCTGTTCATCGCCGTCCTGCCGGCCGGATACCCCACGGCCGACCTCTTCACGGACCTGCGCACCGCCACCGGCGTCACCGGCGCGTACGCGATCCGCCTCGGCGACCGCTTCGACGCCCGGGCCGACTCCTCGGTGCTCTCCCGCACGGCCGTCCAGAACCTGGTCACGAGCGTCCGCGCGCAGAGCGACGCCCGGACGCAGCTGGCCGACTTCACCGACCGCGCCCTGCTGAACATGGGCGGTTCGGCCCCCGCGAGCTGGGGCTCCCGGGACGGCGGCGGGGTCTCGCAGGCCGCGCTGATCACGGCCGGTGTGGTGCTGGCCGCGGGCGGGGCCGGCGCGTACACGCTGGTGCGCCGCAACCGCCGGCGGCGCGCGGCCGAACAGCGGGCCGCCCTCGACCGGCTCCGGGTCGTCGTGGACGAGGACATCACCGCGTTCGGCGAGGAACTCGACCGGCTGGACTTCCACCCGGCCGAGCCGGGCGCCGACGACGCCATGCGCGCCGACTACGAACGCTCCCTCGACGCCTACGAACAGGCGAAGTCGGCCATGGCGGCGGCCGCCCGGCCGGAGGACGTCCGCGGTGTCACCCAGGCCCTGGAGGACGGCCGCTTCTCCCTCGCCCTGCTCGCCGCCCGCCGGGAGGGCCGGCCGCTGCCCGAACGCCGTCCGCCCTGCTTCTTCGACCCCCGCCACGGCCCCTCGGTCGGCGACGCCACGTGGACGCCGCCCGGCGGGGCCGCGCGCGAGGTCCCGGTGTGCGCGGCGGACGCGACCCGGCTGGCCGACGGACGCGACCCGGTGATCCGCGAGGTCGACAGCGACTACGGACGCCGCCCGTACTGGGAGGCGGGCCCGGCCTACGGTCCCTGGGCGGGCGGCTACTTCGGCGGCGGCATCCTGCCCGGCCTCCTCGTCGGCACGATGCTCGGCTCCATGATGGCCACCCCGTCCTACGCCGGCGACTACGGCGCCGGGTACGGCGACTTCGGCGGCGGGTACGACGGCGGCGACGTCTCCGGAGCCGATTTCGACCCCGGCGACTTCGGCGGCTTCGGCGGTGGGGGAGGGGACTTCGGCGGGGGCGGCGGGGGCGACTTCGGCGGAGGGTTCTGATCCCGGCGGAGGATGCGGCCCCGCCCGACGGCCGCCGTCGCGGCTCGGGGCAGCCGCCGGGACCCGTCGAGACTTGTTCAGTCCTGCGCGGCGGCCTTGGCGAAGCCCAGCAGGCCGTCGAAGTCGATCGCGCCGGGGTCGCCGTGCGCGTTCTCGGGCACGTGCATGTGTCCGCAGACCCCCTTGAACGCGTTCCAGCGCTCTCCGCTCATGCGCTGGCCGCCGCCGTTGCCCGCCGACTTCGGGTAGGCGGGCCACAGCGCCGGGCCGCGCAGCGGCACATGGTGGTGGATGTTCATCCAGGCCAGGTACTGGGCGACGGCGCGCAGCGCCCACTCCGGGGCCTTCGGCCAGTAGACGTGCGCCTGGCCGCGGGCCGTCCACTTGGCGTGCAGGCTCGGATCGCAGGTGCCGACGAGTTCCACCTGGCAGACGTTCAGGGTGTTGGTCTCGACGCCGCCGCGCAGGTTGGCCAGGGCGCGGGAGGAGATGTCGATGTCGAAGTGCTGGTACCACTTCAGCTTCCTGGCGGCGAAGTCCGGCACGGCCGTCAGGTTGGGCGCGACGGAGCCGCCCTGGTAGTCGGGCAGCGAGCGGCCCTCGGTGGTGTGCAGAACGACGACGTTGACCTCCATGCGGTCGCCGCCGAAGTCGTCCTGGTACCAGTGGTCGCGGTTCGCTCCGGGGTAGTGCTGGGGTCCGGTCCTGGTGCTCATACCTCGTGACTGTGACACAAGGCACAAAAAGGGGCCGGAAGCTCTTCGCTTCCGGCCCCTTTCTGCCGTTTTCCTCCGTATCGGGTCAAGCGCTTACGCGTTCTTGATCGCCGAGATGTCGAAGTTCAGCTTGATCTTGTCCGAGACCAGTACGCCGCCCGTCTCCAGCGCCGCGTTCCAGGTCAGACCCCACGCGGAGCGGAGGATCTCGGCCTTGCCCTCGAAGCCGACGCGCTCGTTGCCGAACGGGTCCTTCGCGGCGCCGTTGAACTCCAGGTCGATGGTGAGCGGCTTGGTGACGCCGAGGATGCTCAGGTCGCCGGTGACGCGGTAGTCGTCGCCGCCGGCGGACTCGACGCCGGTGGAGCGGAAGGTCATCGCCGGGAACTCGTCGGTCTTGAAGAAGTCGGCGCTCTTGAGGTGACCGTCGCGGTCGGCGGAGCCGGTGTCGATGCTGTCCATGCTGACGTCGATGGAGGCGGTGGAGCGGGACGGGTCGGAGCCGTCCAGCTGCAGCGAGCCGCTGAAGTCGTTGAACTTGCCCTTGACGTTCGTGACCATCGCGTGCCGGGCCACGAAGCCGATCGTCGAGTGCGAGGGGTCGATCGTGTACGCGCCGGTCAGCGCGGCGAGCTCCGGGCTCACCGTGGCGACGGCGGCAGCGGCGGAGTCGTCGGTGTTCTTGCGGCCGAAGATGCTCATGGGATGCTCCTTGGGGACGGGGGAAGATCCAGTTTGTTTAACCTTCAATCACTCTCAACGCGGGCGGTCCCGGACCTATTCCGCGGGCGCCGCCGGACTCCCGGCATCACTCGACCGGCCCAAGCCGACGCGCGTCGCACACCCCGGATGTGAGGCGGATCGCACTCATGGACTTTGTGCGACCCCTACAAGCGCCAGGCCCTCTGAGCAGTCGGAACGGCTGCACACCCGCCGGGTTCTGTTCGGTGGTACCAGGAAAACGCTCCGGAGACTGTACGGAGTCGACGTCTCCCTTTCCTTGGCGGGCTTCGTAAGGTCGCTACATGACCGTTTTGGAAGAGACGACGGGCGAGCAGAGCGCAGAGCCTTCGGAGCCCACGGACGCGCGCGGCCGGGTGGCCGAGCTGCACGAGATCCGTGCCCAGGCCCTGGCCGGTCCGAGCGAGAAGGCGACCCAGGCGCAGCACGCCAAGGGCAAGCTGACCGCCCGGGAGCGGATCGAGCTGCTCCTGGACCCGGGGTCCTTCCAGGAGGTCGAGCAGCTGCGCCGGCACCGCGCGGTGGGATTCGGCCTCGAGGCGAAGAAGCCGTTCACCGACGGTGTGATCACCGGCTGGGGCACGGTGGAGGGCCGCACGGTCTTCGTCTACGCCCACGACTTCCGCATCTTCGGCGGCGCGCTGGGCGAGGCCCACGCCACGAAGATCCACAAGATCATGGACATGGCCATCGCGGCCGGGGCTCCGCTGGTCTCGCTCAACGACGGCGCCGGCGCCCGTATCCAGGAGGGCGTCTCCGCGCTCGCCGGCTACGGCGGCATCTTCCAGCGCAACACCAAGGCCTCCGGCGTCATCCCGCAGATCTCCGTGATGCTCGGCCCGTGCGCGGGCGGCGCGGCCTACAGCCCCGCCCTGACCGACTTCGTGTTCATGGTCCGCGAGACCTCGCAGATGTTCATCACCGGGCCGGACGTCGTCAAGGCGGTCACCGGCGAGGAGATCACGCAGAACGGCCTCGGCGGCGCGGACGTGCACGCCGAGACCTCGGGCGTCTGCCACTTCGCCTACGACGACGAGGAGACGTGCATCGCGGAGGTGCGCTACCTCCTGTCGATGCTGCCGCAGAACAACCGCGAGAACCCCCCGCGCTCCGAGGCCGGCGACCCCGCCGACCGCCGCGGCGACGTCCTGCTCGACCTGGTCCCGGCCGACGGCAACCGCCCGTACGACATGACCAAGGTCATCGAGGAGATCGTCGACGACGGCGACTACCTCGAGGTCCACGAGCGGTGGGCGCGCAACATCATCTGCGCGCTGGCCCGTCTGGACGGCCAGGTCGTCGGCATCGTCGCCAACCAGCCCCAGTCCCTGGCCGGCGTGCTGGACATCGAGGCCTCGGAGAAGGCCGCGCGGTTCGTGCAGATGTGCGACGCCTTCAACATCCCGATCGTCACCCTGCTGGACGTCCCCGGCTTCCTGCCCGGCGTCGACCAGGAGCACGGCGGCATCATCCGCCACGGTGCGAAGCTGCTGTACGCCTACTGCAACGCGACCGTCCCGCGTATCTCGCTCATCCTGCGCAAGGCCTACGGCGGCGCCTACATCGTCATGGACAGCCAGTCCATCGGCGCGGACCTTACCTACGCGTGGCCCACCAACGAGATCGCCGTCATGGGCGCCGAGGGCGCGGCCAACGTCATCTTCCGGCGGCAGATCGCCGGCGCGGAGGACCCCGACGCCATGCGGGCGCGCATGGTCAAGGAGTACAAGTCCGAGCTGATGCACCCGTACTACGCGGCCGAGCGCGGCCTCGTCGACGACGTCATCGACCCGGCACAGACCCGCGAGATCCTGATCCGCTCGCTGGCGATGCTCCAGTCGAAGCACGCCGACCTGCCCTCCCGCAAGCACGGCAACCCTCCGCAGTAACCCGGCGGACCCCTCGCGGTACCCCTGCGGAAACCTCATCCACGGAGACTGAGACCCATGAACACTCCCGACATCCGCGTCGAGAAGGGCCACGCCGAGCCCGAGGAAGTCGCCGCCATCGCGGCGATCCTCCTGGCCCGTGCCGCGGCCCGCACCTCCGAGCCCGCTGCGGACCGCCGTGGCCGTCACAAGGCCGGCTGGCGCCGCCTGGAGCGCGAGGGCGGCTTCCGCGCCCCGCACAGCTGGCACTGACCTCGCAGCGACCCCACGACGAAAGGGCCCCTCTCCAGGAGAGGGGCCCTTTCGCATGGCCGGGGGCGCGGGGGCGCGCGATCGGCTCCGGCTGCCCGGCGCACGGCTCGTGGCCGTCCGCCGGGCAGCCCGGTGGTCGTGGGGACGCCTACCGCAGCCGTGCCATCAGCGCGTGCTCGACGAGCGTGATGAGCGCGGACTTCGCGTCGGCGCGGTGCCGGGCGTCCGTGGTGATGATGGGGGTGTCGGGGCCGATCTGCAGCGCCTCGCGCACCTCGTCCGGGTTGTACGGCTGGTTGCCGTCGAAGCCGTTGAGGGCGATCACGAAGGGGAGACCCGAGTTCTCGAAGTAGTCGACCGCGGGGAAGCAGTCGGCGAGACGGCGGGTGTCGACGAGGACGATCGCGCCGATGGCGCCGCGCACCAGGTCGTCCCACATGAACCAGAAGCGGTCCTGGCCGGGCGTGCCGAACAGGTAGAGGATCAGGTCCTGGTCGAGCGTGATGCGGCCGAAGTCCATGGCCACCGTGGTGGTGGTCTTGTCCCCGGTGTGGGTGAGGTCGTCGATGCCCGCCGACGCGGACGTCATCACGGCCTCGGTGCGCAGCGGATTGATCTCCGAAACAGCCCCGACGAACGTGGTCTTGCCCACGCCGAAGCCGCCCGCCACCACGATCTTCGCGGAAGTGGTGGAGCGGGAGGGACCCCCGCTAGAGCTTGCGAAGTCCACTGAGCACCCTTTCGAGCAGTGTCACGTCTGGCTGGCCGCCGGCGCTCTCGTCGCCGCCGGGCTGATGGATGGCGACCAGTCCCGCTTCCGCCAGGTCGGCGACGAGGATCCTGGCCACACCGAGGGGGATGGTCAGCAGCGCCGAGATCTCGGCGACCGACTTGATCTCTCGGCAGAGGTTGCAGATCCGCTGATGCTCGGGCAGCTGGCCCTGCATCTGATGCGGCTGCGCGGTGGTGTGCACCAGCGCCTCGATGGCGAGCTGGTAACGCGGGCGGGTCCGGCCACCGGTCATGGCGTACGGACGCACCAGCGGGTTGTTCGACGAGCCGGCGGGCGCCGCCTCGGGGGAGCGCCGATGCGGCTGCACCGGCTGGATGCGCGGGGCGTGCGGCTGGTCGTACGGGGACGGCCCCGGGCCCTGCGGCCCCTGAGGCGTGTACGGCCGCTGCTGGCTGGGCGCGGAGGGGTAGCTGTAACGGTTCGGGTTCTGGGTACCGTCGTTCTGGCCCTGGGCAGGACCGTACGACCAGTTGCCCGAATGTGAACCGCCTGGGGGTGTTGCCACTCTCTCTCCTCCTCCGACTGTGCCCTGGCACCCATCACGTGGAGCCGCGTCCCGAAACACTACGGCCTCGGGACGCCAAAACGCACCGTCCGTTTGTTAGTTGAGAAGGCTCCCTTGGAGCTCTGCTCGAAGGTCGGGCGTCAGAACCGAACCGGCTCGGTCCACCAGAAGGGCCATCTCGTACCCAATGAGACCGATGTCCGCCTCGGGGTGGGCGAGCACGGCGAGCGACGAACCGTCGGACACGGACATGATGAAAAGGAATCCCCGCTCCATCTCCACGACCGTCTGGTTCACGCTGCCTCCCTCGAAGATCCGGGAAGCGCCTGCCGTCAGGGACGTCAGACCTGAGGCGACGGCCGCGAGCTGGTCGGCACGGTCGCGGGGGAAGCCTTCGGACATCGCCAGAAGGAGTCCGTCGGCGGAGACCACCACCGTGTGGGACACCCCCGGGGTGTTGTCCACGAAGTTGGTGATCAACCAGTTCAGGTTCTGTGCCGCCTGGCTCATCGGGCTCACACTAACGCTCCTGGTTGTAGGTGCTGTCAGGCCCACTGTGATGATTCCCAGTGGCCTGGCCGTTCGTTTCACTGCTTCCTGCGTTGCGTCCGCGCTGGACGCCGCGACGCAGGTTGCTCAACCTGCCTCGGACGTCCTCCGGGGCGCGGGAGACCTGTGGGCCCCCCTGGGGGGTGCTCTCGGCGGCGCCTTCGATGAGGTTGGCCTTGGGCACCCGCCGCGGCAGACCGGAGGAGGTGACCCCGCCCGCCTTGGGCTTCTTCAGAGCGGAGGCCTGCTGCCAGCGCTCGTCGTTCGCCGACCGCCAGATGTCGCTGCCGCCGCTGCTCTCCGAGGAGGAGGCCGGTGCTTCCTGCTTCGTGGCGGGCCGCGTGCCGTTCGCGCCGCTTGCGGTGGATCCGCGGCGGGGCAGACCGGCTTCGGTCAGCGCGTGGGAGGTGGAAGGGCTCGATCCCGGACGGTCGAAGCCTACGCGGTTCTGCTCACCCGCGTCAGCGACCTGCGTGGATTCCGCTTCCGGAGCGTACTGGTCCGGGTAGCCGTTCTGGTAGCCGTTGCCGTGGCCGTTCTGCTGGGGCCAGTCGTCCTGGTAGGCCTGCTGCTCCTCGTACGGCGGGAAGTCCTCGGACGTGGCCGGCTCGGCCGTCGTCCGCTCCTCCTGGACGGGCTCCGCATACGCGGGGTCCGGGTAACCGCCGTTCGACGGGAAGCCGTCGCCCTGCGACACCCCGCCGTTGGGCGGGAAGTACTGCTCGTCGTACGCCGGGCGCTGCTGCTCCTGGTACGCCGTCTGCTGGTCGAACGAGGCGGGCTGCTCGGCGTAGCCGGTCGCGCCGCCGTCGTAGTGGCCCTGGGCGCCGTTCTGCGCGGGGTCGTAGCCGTTCTGCGCGGCTTCGTAGCCCTGGTGCTGATGGCCGGCCTCGAAGTTCTCGCCGTAGGCGGAGGCCTCGGCGGACTGGTGAGGCTGCGCGGACTGATGGTCCGGCTGGCCCGACTGGGACTCCAGGGCCGCGCGGCGCTCCTCGCGCATCAGGGACCGGCCCACCGGGTCCAGGTCGCGGATGTCGTCGGGGACCTCGTAGCGGCTGTCGTCGAAGCCGAGCTCGGCGGCGGTGCGCATCGGCAGACCGTTGCTGAAGTCCTCGCCGGCGCCGTAGTTCTGCTCCGGGATGATCTGCGAGACCGTGAACTCGTCGCGGTCCGGGTGGTGCTGCTGTTCGCCGCCGCCACCGTGCGTGATGGCGTCCGGCAGCATGACCAGCGAGGTGGTGCCGGCCTGCTCGCCCGAGGGGCGCAGCTGGACGCGGATGCCGTGCCGGTCCGACAGCCGGCCGACCACGAACAGGCCCATGCGCTGCGAGATCGCGGCGTCCACGGTCGGCGGGTTGGCCAGCTTGTGGTTGATGTCCGCGAAGTCCTCGGCGGTCAGGCCGATGCCCTTGTCGTGGATCTCGATCATCACGCGGCCGTCGGGAAGACGGGTGGCCGTGACGCGGACCTTGGTCTGCGGGGAGGAGAACGTGGTGGCGTTCTCCAGCAGCTCGGCGAGCAGGTGCACGAGGTCGGTCACGGCGCGGCCGTGGATCTCGGCCTCCGGGACGCCCGACAGCTCGATGCGCTCGTACTGCTCCACCTCGGAGGAGGCGGCGCGCAGCACGTCGACCAGCGGGACCGGCTGGTCCCAGCGGCGGCCCGGCTCCTCGCCCGCGAGGACCAGGAGGTTCTCGCCGTTGCGGCGCATACGGGTCGCGAGGTGGTCCAGGCGGAAGAGGTTCTCCAGCTGGTCCGGGTCGGCCTCGTTGTTCTCCAGGTCGGTGATCAGGGTCAGCTGGCCCTCGATCAGGGACTGGTTGCGGCGCGACAGGTTGGTGAAGATCGCGTTGATGTTGCCCCGCAGCAGGGCCTGCTCGGCGGCGAGCCGGACGGCCTCGCGGTGGACCTGGTCGAAGGCGCGGGCGACCTCGCCGATCTCGTCCGTGGTGGTGATCGGGATCGGGGCGACCCGGGTGTCGACCCGGCCCGGGTCGGTGCGGGAGAGCTGGTCGACCAGCATCGGCAGGCGCTGTTCGGCGATGCCGAAGGCGGCGTTGCGCAGCTGGCGCATGGAGCGGCTCATCTGGCGGGCCACCGCACCGGCGAGGATGAACGCCAGGAGCAGGGCGACGACCACAGCGGCGCCGGTGATGATCGCGGAGGTCTTCGCGTCGGCCGCGATGTCCGAGGCCTCGGACACGGCCTTGTCGGTCAGGTCCGACTCGATCTGCCGGTAGGCGTCGTACTTCAGCGTGGTGACCGCCCACCAGTTCTCCATGCTGATGCCCTTGTCGGCGAGGGCGGCGCGCTCGCTGCCGTCCCTGCTCTGCATCGTGGAGATGGCGACGACCATCGTCGTCGGGTTGGCGGGCGGCGGAACGTAGTCCGGGTTCTTCTGCTTCGCCTCGGCGGCCTGTGCGGCGCCGTCGCTCTTGATCTTCGCCTCGGCGTCCTGCAGCTTCTGCGCGTCGGCCTCGGTGCCGCCGCCGACGTACTCCTCGATGGCGATGCCCTCGAGGTAGGCGTAGGAGGAGAGGGAGACCTTCTGCTTGGCGAAGTCGTCGTTACGCGGGCCCGGCTTGATCAGCAGGTGCATGCCGATCGAGCGCTCGAGCGACATCGCGGCCTTGGTCAGCGAGATCGCGTAGACGGTACGGCCGTAGGAGGTGATGTTTCCGGTGCCCAGGCCGAGCTCGTTGGAGAACTCCATCAGGGGGTGCGCGACCGCGGTGTAGCCCTCTTCGGTCTGCACGCCCGACAGCTTGGAGGTGTAGGCGGCCGCACGCAGCGGCGCCAGCTTGGTCTCCGCGTCGCGGAACAGCTTCAGCCGGCGCTCGAGACCGGCCTTCGCCGGCATGTTCTTCGCGGCCTCGTCGAAGGCGTTGGCGGCGTCGTCGGTGACCTTGCGGGCCGCGACGACCGTCGGGTCGTCCCGCTTGCCGGCGAGCAGGGGCGCGGCGGAGATGTCGCGCTCCTTGTAGATGGCGTCGCCGTAGCTCAGCGAGGCCCGCACCAGGCGCGCGGTGTTCTCCGCGTCCTCGGCCTCCTGCCAGGTGTCGATCGAGCTCTTCACCTGGAAGCCGCCCATGACCAGGCCGACCACCACGGGTATGAGCAGAATCGCGTTCAGCCGGGTCGGCACCCGCCAGTTGCGCGGGGAGAGACGGCTGCCGCTCTTGGCGGGGGCAGCCGTCGGCTCCGGGCCGGGCACATGGGCGGGCGCCGCTCCGCGCGGCGGCGGCGTGAAGTTGCCCCGGGCCGCAGGCTCGGGACTTTTCTTGCTTCGCCTCACTCGACCAACAACCTCTCGGCGGTCGGCACCTTCGTCGTGCCGCTGTGTCTCAGAGCCCGGTCAGCCATCGACCATGAGTACGTCATTGACTATTGGGCAGTTCAGGCATTCCAGCATGACGACCAGCCCTCTTCCAAACATGGGAAAGAGTTGGTTCGACGTGATGTAAACCCCAGATAAAACGGTCAAAAAGAACGAGCCCCGCCAAAAGGCGGGGCCTTCGTGCGCACAGCGAGACTGACTGACCGCGACGCGTGGCGGGACTCGTCGATTCCTCTGCCGAAACGTTATGAACACCGGAGCCGACCGTGTCAAAGCCCACAGCCGGCTCCAGGACGCCTACGGCACATGCTGTACGTCACCAGGTGCTTGAAAGTTACCGCAGTCGCGCCATGAGCGCATGCTCGACCAGGGTGATCAGCGCGCTCTTGGCGTCCGAGCGGTGCCGGGCGTCCGTGGTGATGATGGGGGTGTCGGGGCCGATCTGCAGCGCCTCGCGCACCTCTTCGGGCTGGTAGGGCTGCTGCCCGTCGAAGCCGTTGAGCGCGACCACGAACGGCAGGCCGCTGTTCTCGAAGTAGTCGACCGCGGGGAAGCAGTCGGCCAGCCGCCGCGTGTCCACCAGCACCACCGCGCCGATCGCGCCGCGCACCAGGTCGTCCCACATGAACCAGAAGCGGTCCTGGCCGGGCGTGCCGAACAGGTAGAGGATCAGGTCCTGGTCGAGCGTGATGCGGCCGAAGTCCATGGCCACCGTGGTGGTGGTCTTGTCCCCGGTGTGGGTGAGGTCGTCGATGCCCGCCGACGCGGACGTCATCACGGCCTCCGTGCGCAGCGGGTTGATCTCGGAGACGGCGCCCACGAACGTGGTCTTGCCCACGCCGAAGCCGCCCGCCACCACGATCTTCGCGGAGGTGGTGGCCCGGCCTCCGTCAGAGCTTGCGAAGTCCACTGAGCACCCTTTCGAGCAGCGTCACGTCCGGAGCGCCACCGTTGTTCTCGTCGCCGCCCGGCTGGTGGATGGCCACCAGTCCGGCCTCGGCGAGGTCCGCGACGAGGATCCGCGCCACACCCAGCGGCATGGCCAGCAGCGCCGAGACCTCGGCGACCGACTTCACCTCGCGGCACAGGTGACAGATGCGCTGGTGCTCCGGGAGCAGCCCCATGAGCGCTGCCGGGTCGGCCGTGGTGCTGATCAGCGCCTCGATGGCGAGCTGATAGCGCGGCCGGGTCCGGCCACCGGTCATCGCGTACGGACGCACCAGCGGCTGGTCGCCCTCATCGCCGTACGGCTCCGCGTACGGATCATGATGGGCGGTGGGCGGGGTCATGGATCCTCCGGGCGGGACAGCAATTTTGGTTTGTCGTGCCGTCCGTCGAGGCCGGTGGGGGGATTGTGTCGGCCGGACGGTGATTTCGTGAGGCGGGTGGTACTCGGGCGGGTCAGTGGAGCAGACTGCCCTGGAGCTCGGCGCGAAGGTCGGGCGTGAGGACCGCGCCCGCTCGGTCGACGAGCAGTGCCATCTCGTAGCCGACGAGGCCGATGTCGCACTCGGGGTGCGCGAGGACGGCGAGCGACGAGCCGTCCGAGACGGACATGAGGAAGAGGAAGCCTCGCTCCATCTCGACGACGGTCTGGGCCACGTTGCCGCCCTCGAAGATCCGGGAGGCCCCGGCCGTCAGCGAGGTCAGACCTGAGGCGACGGCCGCCAGCTGATCGGCACGGTCGCGGGGGAAGCCCTCGGACATGGCCAGCAGGAGCCCGTCGGCGGACACCACGACGGTGTGGGACACCCCGGGGGTGTTGTCCACGAAGTTGGTGATCAACCAGTTCAGGTTCTGTGCTGCCTGGCTCATCTGGCTCAACTAACGCTCCTGCTGGTGAGTGGGGCTCGGGAAACTGCCGGTCGAGCCGTTGCCGGCCTGACGACCCTGCGCGATGCCCCGACGGAGATTGGTCAGCCGGCCGCGTACGTCGTCAGGCGAACGCGAGACCTGCGGACCGGTCTGGTGCTGTTGCTGCTGAGCCGTGCCCGGGACGAGGTTCGCCCGGGGCACCCGGCGCGGCAGACCGGAGGTGGTGACGCCGCCCGCGGCAGGCTGCCTGACGCGCTCGGCCTGACGGACGAGTTCGTCGTTGGGCGAGGTCCGCCACGAGGCGGGAGCGGAGGCCGGACGCTGCGGAGCGGCCGGAGCCTGCGGCTGCTGTTCCTGCTGCGGAGCCGGGGACGGCGCCGCACCGCCCGCCTGCTGACCGTGGAACCAGTTGGTCTCCAGCGTGTCGTACAGCGGGGTACGGCCGTCGCCGGGACCCGGGGCCGGCGGCAGGGCCTCCGGCTCGGGACGCCCGGCCGGACGCTGCGGGACCGGCTGCTGCGCGGTTCCGTAGCCGTTCGGCTGGGCGACGGGGAACTGGCCGGTGGACGACGGGTCCTGGCGGGCGGGCAGCGAGTGCTGCCCGGTGCCGGAGCCGTCGTAGCCCGCTGACGCGAACCGGCCCGTGGAGCCGTTGTCGTAGCCCTGGGGGGCGAACTGGTCCGGCGCCGCCGGAGCGTTCTGGCCGCCGGGGGTCCCGAAGACGTCGGAGCGGGTGTACCCGTTGTCGCCCGGACGTCCGCCCGCGCCGGGGCGCTGGAACTGACCGGTGTCCTGCGGGTTGCCCGCGGCCGGGAACTGACCGGTGTTCTGCGGACCGTTCGCCGGGGTGCGGCCGAAGTCGGCGGGGCGGCTGAAGTCGGCGGGACCGGCCTGGCCCTGGCGTTCGGCGGCACGCGGCACTGCGGGTATCTCGGCGGTGGCGCCGGGACCCTGCCGGTCGTCGATGCGCGGCATCCGCGAGGTCTGCGCGACGTCCGGCTCCTCGTGGCCGCGCGGGGCGTCCAGCGGGGTGCGCGGCACCGGCGGCCGGGCGTTCTCGTCGCCCCAGCTGGGCGTGCGCGACTGCGGGTTGCCGCCCGGCAGCTCGGCGCGCGGACCGCCGCGCGGCGGCAGCTGCGGCTGACGGCCGCGGCCGCCCTGCCCGGCGTTGTCGGCGCGCTGCTGCGGCGGACGTCCGCCGAACATGTCCGTGCCCTGCGTGCTGCCGTTGGCCGCCTGCAGACCCTGGGGCGCACCGGGCGCCTGGCCGCCGAAGCCGGCGCCGGCCGGAGCCGGACGGCCCTGCGGCGATGCGGCCGGCGGCTGCTGGGGACCGCGCGGCGGCTGGCCGCCGGGACGGCCACCGCCGTCCCGGCCGGGCAGCGCGGCCCGGGGACCCTGACCGCCGGCGAGAAGGCCGCCCGCGCCGGCCCCGGCGCCGAGGGCGCCGCCCTGCGAGCCGTTCTGGCGGCGCGCGGCGGCGACGCCGGCCGCGGCCTGCGCGGCGGCGGGACCGCCCGCGACACCGCCCTGACCGGGCTTGGGCTGGGGCTTCTTGCCGCCCTGGGCGACGTCCACGGGCAGCATGACCAGCGCGGTCGTGCCGCCGGAGTCGGAGGGGCGCAGCTGGATGCGGATGCCGTGCCGCTGCGACAGACGACCGACCACGAACAGACCCATGCGGCGGGAGACCGACACGTCCACGGTGGGCGGCGAGGCGAGCCGCTCGTTGATCGCGGCGAGGTCCTCGGGGGAGAGGCCGATGCCGGTGTCGTGGATCTCGATCAGCACACGGCCGTCGGGCAGCGCGTGACCGGTGACCTTGACCTTGGTCTGCGGAGAGGAGAACGAGGTGGCGTTCTCGAGCAGCTCGGCGAGCAGGTGCACGAGGTCGTTGACGACCCGGCCGGCCACTTCGGTGGTCGGCACGGACGAGAGCTCGATGCGCTCGTACTGCTCCACCTCGGAGGCGGCGGCGCGCAGCACGTCGACCAGCGGGACCGGACGGGTCCAGCGGCGGCCGGGCTCCTCGCCCGCGAGGACGAGGAGGTTCTCACCGTTACGGCGCATGCGGGTCGCGAGGTGGTCGAGCTTGAAGAGCGAGGACAGCTGGTCCGGGTCGGCCTCGCGGGACTCCAGTTCGGAGATGAGCGAGAGCTGACGCTGGATGAGGCCCTGGGAGCGGCGCGAGAGGTTGGTGAACATCGCGTTGACGTTGCCCCGCAGCAGGGCCTGCTCGGCGGCGAGGCGGACGGCCTCGCGGTGCACGTCGTCGAAGGCCGCGGCCACCTGGCCGATCTCGTCCCGGGAGTGCACACCGACCGACTCCACGGACGTGTCGACGTCCTGCGGGTCGGACTCGGACAGCTGCTTGACCAGCTCGGGCAGCCGGTCCTGGGCGACCTTGGTGGCGGTCTCCTGCAGGCGGCGCAGCGAGCGGATCATGGACCGGGCGACGACGAACGCGCCGACCAGCGAGACGCCGAGCACGAGCAGGATGAGCGCGCCGGAGATGATCGCCTCGCGCTCGGACTCGGCGCGCAGCTCACGCGCCTTCTGCTCCATGTCCTCGAGCAGCGTGTGCTCGATGTTGGCCATCTGCGCGATCTTGGTCGAGCTGTCGTCGATCCAGTCCTGGTACGACCGCTTGTCCTGCGACTGCAGACCGGTGGTGGAGCTCAGCGCGCGGGTGGCGTAGGTGTCCGCCTCCTCGATGACCGGGTTGCCCCGCTCGATGGGCTGCAGCAGCTCCTCGGCGCCGTCGTCGCCGTAGATGCTGCGGAAGCTCGCGAGTTCGGAGTCCTGGTTCTCGAGGGCGGCCTCGGCGTACTGCCGGTCGTTCTCGGAGAGGTCGCCGTAGACCGTGTTGCTCACCGGCAGCGCCGCCGCGAGCACGGCGCGCTGGACGGAGGCGTACTCCTTGGCGGCGGAGAAGGCGGACAGCGCACGGGTGCGCTGGATCATCTCCGGGTTGCTGGTGGCCTGCGCCATGTCCTGCGACAGGTCCAGCAGGCTGGTGATCAGACGGTGGTAGGCCTCGACCGTCTGGGTGGAGTTCTTGGGCTCCGAGTAGGCGGTCGACCGGATCTTGGCCAGGTTGCCGAGGTCGCTGAGGAGGCCGACGAGGCTGTCGCGGACACCCTGCAGGTTGCCGTCGGTGCTCGCGGCGTCGATCTCCTCCGAGGCGTCCTGGAAGGCCGTCACGGCCTTGTCGGTCTTGTCCCGGTAGCCCTTGATGCCGAAGTCGGTCGCCTTGGTGCCGTGCGTCAGCGGGCCGGCGGAGCGGTCGCGCTCGTTCTGCAGCTGGACGGCCAGCTCGGTGGCCTGCTTGGTCATGTCCGTCAGCAGCTTCATGTTGTCGAGCTGCTTGATGTCGTCCATCGACTGGTCGATGCGCAGCGCGCCCAGGGTGGTCGCGGCGACCACCGGCAGGGTCAGCAGTGCCACCAGACGCGTGGAGATGCGCCAGTTGCGCAGCGCCACCCGAGAGCCGGGACCGGGAGAACCGGTCGGCGGCTTGGCCGTCGGAGTCGGGGTGAAGGAACTCGGCGACGCGGACGAGCCGGGGCGCCCGGAGCGCTCACCGCCGTCGCCGGACGCGGCCGGGCCCGGGTTCTGGGCGTGCTGGGGCGAGGAACTGCCGGCATTGGGGCCAGTCCCGCCGTGCGGCTCCGGCTCCGCCGAAGCACTGCCATCCCTCTTGAAACGTCCCTGCACTAGCGTCGCAACCTCTGGACCAGGCGCCTCCCCGCGTGAACGGAAAGACGGTGTCGGCGTGTCGGGGGCGTCCTGAATTACGCCACCCTGATGGTCGTGAGTACCGGCGCTGGCTCCCCCTGTCTCGCCGCCACCGGGCGCGTTCTGCGCCCCCTGTGCGCCGGCTCGATCCCGCGGCGGTCCGAGGAATTCCAGCACAGTGCAGGATCTCCAACAAGGCCCGTTGGCCAGGCTGTGACATCCGTGACACGAAGTGAGGGTGAAGTTACGGGACGTAGAAAGTGTTTACCCCTAAGGCGGACATAAGGGTGTGAACCCTTGGGGCGACAGGGGTGTCCCAGTCGCCATGATCAGGAGCGGAATGAGTGCTTCAGGTGCTTTATGTCCGTTTCGTAGCAGTCAAGCAAGGGCCCGAAATGACCGAAATACCACTGAACTCGTGAGCAAACTCACACGTCAATCATGCGACCTTCACGCGTTCACCGGGAAGCGCGTGTTTAGCCTGACGCTTTACAGGGATGGCACATCCGACAAACCGCGCCCGCGCGGGTGGCCCTTCACGGCCTCCCCGGCGCCCCGACACGACAGGGCCACGTACACCAGTGAAGACGACGATGTTCCACAAGATCGCCAACCCGAGGCGCACGACGCTGGCGCACCTCGACGCCGCCGACGAACTGCAGCTCCCGGAGCAGCAGGAGCACTCCGTCGATCTCCCCGCCCAGACTGCCAACCCCAAGCGCACCATCCTCATGGAGGCACCGCTCGCCGCCTCCGTCGCGGAGTAGATCCAGGGGATCCAGGAGATCGTCCCCGGTCTCCGCGATCACATACGGGCGCCGGCCGCCGAATGCTCAAGCCGGGCGCCCACGGATGTCAAGGGCGTCCCCGGCCGGGGGCGCCCTTCCGCGTTAGCCTGGAGCGTCACACTCCCGCCAGCTCAGTCAAGGGGCCAACCAACCCGTGCGCATCGCCAGGTTCTCCATCGACGGCAACGTCGCCTTCGGCGCGGTCGAGGGGGCCGAGCCGGACGAGCTCGTCCTCGACATCATCAAGGGCATCCCGTTCGCGGACTTCGAGCTCTCCGGCACCAAGGTGCCGCTGAGCAAGGTCCGGCTCCTGCCGCCCGTGCTGCCCAACAAGATCGTCGCCTTCGGCCGCAACTACGCCGAGCACGCGCGCGAACTGGGCAACGAGGTCCCCGACGCCCCGTTCGCCTTCTTCAAGCCGTCCACCTCGGTGATCGGCCACGGCGACGACATCCAGTACCCGTCGTTCTCCGAGGAACTGCACCACGAGGCCGAGCTGGCCGTCGTCATCGGCCGGATGTGCCGCGAGGTCCCGCGCGAGCGCGTGGCGGACGTCGTCTTCGGCTACACCTGTGCGAACGACGTCACCGCACGGGACGTCCAGCGGCGCGAGAAGCAGTGGGCGCGGGCCAAGGGCTTCGACACCTCCTGCCCGCTCGGCCCCTGGGTGGAGACCGGACTGGACCTGGCGACCGCGTCCGACCTCACGATCCAGCTCACGGTGAACGGCGGGCAGCGACAGCTCGGCCGCACCAGCGAGATGACCCACTCCATCGCGGATCTGATCGTCAACATCACCGAGGCCATGACGCTGCTCCCCGGCGACGTGATCCTCACGGGCACCCCGGCAGGGGTAGGCCCCCTGGCTGTCGGCGACGAGGTCGCCGTCACCATCGAAGGCATCGGCACTCTCACCAACAAGGTTGTCAAGCGTGGCTAGCGCACCCGGCACTCCCGTACGCGTCCGTTTCTGTCCCTCGCCCACCGGTAACCCGCACGTGGGCCTGGTCCGCACCGCCCTGTTCAACTGGGCCTTCGCCAAGCACCACCAGGGCACGCTGGTCTTCCGCATCGAGGACACCGACGCGGCCCGCGACTCCGAGGACTCGTACAACCAGCTCCTGGACTCGATGCGCTGGCTCGGCTTCGACTGGGACGAGGGCCCCGAGGTCGGCGGCCCGCACGCGCCGTACCGCCAGTCGCAGCGCATGGACCTGTACAAGGACGTCGCGCAGAAGCTCCTGGACGCCGGGCACGCGTACCACTGCTACTGCTCCCAGGAGGAACTGGACACCCGCCGCGAAGCCGCCCGCGCCGCCGGCCGGCCGTCCGGCTACGACGGCCACTGCCGCGACCTCGCCGAGGCGCAGATCGAGGAGTACCGGGCCCAGGGCCGTGCGCCGATCGTCCGCTTCCGCATGCCCGACGAGACGATCACCTTCACGGACCTGGTCCGAGGCGAGCTGACCTTCACCCCGGAGAACGTGCCCGACTACGGCATCGTCCGCGCGAACGGCGCCCCGCTGTACACGCTGGTCAACCCGGTCGACGACGCACTGATGGAGATCACCCACGTCCTGCGCGGCGAGGACCTGCTCTCCTCCACGCCGCGCCAGGTCGCCCTCTACAAGGCGCTGACCGAGCTGGGCATCGCGAAGTCCGTGCCCGCCTTCGGCCACCTGCCGTACGTCATGGGCGAGGGCAACAAGAAGCTCTCCAAGCGCGACCCGGAGTCGTCCCTCAACCTCTACCGCGAGCGCGGATTCCTCCCGGAGGGCCTGCTCAACTACCTCTCGCTGCTGGGCTGGTCGCTCTCGGCCGACCAGGACATCTTCACGATGGACGAGATGGTCGCCGCCTTCGACGTCACGGACGTGAACCCCAACCCGGCGCGCTTCGACCTCAAGAAGTGCGAGGCGATCAACGCCGACCACATCCGCCTGCTCGACGTGAAGGACTTCACCGCGCGCTGCGCCCCCTGGCTGAAGGCCCCGATCGCCCCCTGGGCGCCGGAGGACTTCGACGAGGCGAAGTGGCAGGCGATCGCCCCGCACGCGCAGACCCGGCTCAAGGTCCTCTCGGAGATCACCGACAACGTCGACTTCCTCTTCCTCCCCGAGCCCGCCTCTGACGAGGCGTCCTGGGCGAAGGCGATGAAGGAGGGCAGCGACGCGCTGCTCACGACGGCCCGCGAGAAGCTGGAGTCCGCCGACTGGACTTCCGCCGAGTCCCTGAAGGAGGCCGTCCTGGCCGCCGGCGAGGCCCACGGCCTCAAGCTCGGCAAGGCCCAGGCCCCCGTCCGCGTCGCCGTGACCGGCCGCACGGTCGGCCTGCCCCTCTTCGAGTCGCTGGAAGTCCTCGGCAGGGAGAAGACCCTGGCCCGCATCGACGCGGCCCTGGCGAAGCTGGCGGCGTAACCGTCCGGACACGCGTGAGGGGCGGCACCCGGAGCACCGGGCGCCGCCCCTCGGGCGTTCACTCCTCAGACGGCGTCGCTCTCGTCGACGAGGTAGGCGAACTCGTCGAAGATCTCGAGCACGACGACGACCAGCACGGCTGCCGCCACCATGTATTCCAGCATGACGCCCGGGGCGACGTACGCCTTGCGCAGGTGCTCGTCGGGTCCGAGCTGCGCGGTCGCGACCTTGCGGAAGGGATCGCGCGCCAGTATCCGCACGGCCTTGTCCAACTGGGCTCGACGCTCGCCGGGCAGGCCGTCGTACGCCGCCCGGGCTTCGACGGTGAACTGAACTCGGTACTCGCTCATGTCCTCAGTGTGCCAGCCCGCGATACCGTCGGGGCCATGAGTATTCGCGCCGTGGTCTGGGACGTTGACGACACTCTCTTCGACTACACGACCGCCGACCGCGAGGGGATGCGGGCGTATCTCACCACCGAGCGGCTGCTCGACCGGTTCGGCACGGCGGAGGAGGCCCTCGCGCGCTGGCGGGAGGTGACCGACCAGCAGTGGGCGCGGTTCTCCGCGGGCGGCATCACCTTCGAGGACCAGCGCCGGGACCGGGTACGGGCGTTCCTGGAGCGGCCCGAGCTGACCGACGCGGAGACGGACGCCTGGTTCCGGAGGTACATCACGCACTACGAGGCCGCCTGGTCGCTCTTCCCGGACGTCCTGCCCGTGCTCGACGTGCTCGCCGCCAGCCACCGCCACGCGGTGCTCTCCAACTCCAGCATCCACGTCCAGGACCACAAGCTGCGCGCCCTCGGTGTGCACGACCGTTTCGAGGCCGTCCTGTGCGCCGCCGAGCTGGGCGTCTCCAAGCCCGAGGCGGGCGCCTTCCTCGCGGCCTGCGAGGCCCTGTCGCTGCCCCCGCACGAGGTGGCCTACGTCGGGGACCACCCCGAGATCGACGGACGGGGCGCGGCCGACGCCGGGCTGCTCTCGGTGTGGATCGACCGTCGCGGCGGCACGGCGACCGTGGAGCTTCCCGCCGGCCGGCACCGGATCGCCTCCCTCGCCGAACTCCCCGCGATCCTCGGCGCGGATACCCGTTTTGGAGCGCAGTCCACCTTCGGGTAATGTTCTTCCTGCGCCGCCGGAGAGCGGGCCGAAAGGCCGGAACCGACGGAGCAGAACTAGAACAAGATCCCCTCCGGGGCTTGCGTTCCAGTGGCCTATGGTGTAATTGGCAGCACGACTGATTCTGGTTCAGTTAGTCTTGGTTCGAGTCCAGGTAGGCCAGCTCGCAGAGCTCATCTGCGCATGCGGAGATCGATTCCGCGAAGCCCCCGTTGTGTAGCGGCCTAGCACGCTGCCCTCTCAAGGCAGTAGCGCCGGTTCGAATCCGGTCGGGGGTACTGGTTCCGATCATCTCGGGACTGCTAGGGCCCCCGTTGTGTAGCGGCCTAGCACGCCGCCCTCTCAAGGCGGTAGCGCCGGTTCGAATCCGGTCGGGGGTACAAACTGGTCTAAACCACATTGGTCTATGGTGTAATTGGCAGCACGACTGATTCTGGTTCAGTTAGTCTAGGTTCGAGTCCTGGTAGACCAGCTCGGATCTGCGGCGATGCAATTCAAACGCTCGCAAGATCCTCGCCCCCGTTGTGTAGCGGCCTAGCACGCCGCCCTCTCAAGGCGGTAGCGCCGGTTCGAATCCGGTCGGGGGTACCACTTCAAGGCCCTCCGCTTCGGCGGGGGGCCTTGTGCGTGTGCCCGCCGCCGGGGCGTCGCTCATCCGAGGCCGAACCACCGTGCCGGTCCATCGCGTGCGTCAACCCGGCGTAGGACAGGAGCAGTTCGGCGTCCCGCTCGTGACCGAGGCGACGCGACGCCGAGGCCACCGGGACCACCGGCGACCGGTACGCGGTGAAGATCGTCGTCAGCGGACGGGCGTCGGACCGGCCCGGCGTGCGAAGAACCACCCCGCGGACCGGGGCCACCGGCAGCCGGCCCACCTGGATCATGGCGCGCACCGGCCGCAGGCGACGCAGAGGGCGGCCACGCACGGCGGATTCCGTGGAGCGGCGAGGAGCTGTACGCGAAGGACCGTCTCCGTACCGGTCCGCGCCGTGGGCGTGCGCCCGTGCCCGCGAGGGCCTGCCGTTGCGGGAAAGGGCTGCCGCGGCGTTGAGGCCGCCCTTTCCCGTACCGGATCAGCCGCTGCGGCGCAGGGCCTCCGACAGGCGGGCCGCGGCGTCGATGACCGCCTGGGCGTGCATACGGCCCGGGTGGCGCGTCAGGCGCTCGATGGGGCCCGAGACGGAGACGGCGGCCACCACGCGGTTGGAGGGACCGCGGACCGGCGCGGAGACGGACGCGACGCCCGGCTCGCGCTCGCCGATGGACTGTGCCCAGCCGCGACGCCGTACGCCCGAGAGGGCGGTCGCCGTGAAGCGGGCGCCCTGGAGACCGCGGTGCAGGCGCTCCGGCTCCTCCCAGGCCATCAGGATCTGGGCCGACGAGCCCGCCTTCATCGTGAGCGTGGAGCCGACCGGCACCGTGTCCCGAAGTCCGGACAGGCGCTCCGCCGCGGCCACGCAGATGCGCATGTCGCCCTGGCGGCGGTAGAGCTGCGCGCTCTCGCCCGTGATGTCCCGCAGGTGCGTGAGCACCGGGCCGGCGGTGGCCAGCAGGCGGTCCTCGCCGGCGGCCGCGGCCAGCTCGGCGAGCCGGGGACCGAGAATGAAACGGCCCTGCATGTCGCGCGCGACCATACGGTGGTGTTCCAAAGCCACGGCCAGACGGTGGGCCGTGGGTCGTGCGAGTCCGGTGGCGGCGACCAAGCCTGCGAGGGTGGCCGGACCGGACTCCAGGGCGCTCAGGACAAGGGCTGCCTTGTCCAGGACGCCGACGCCGCTACTGTTGTCCATGAAACGATACTCCCGTCTCACTCTGTGAAACGCAAGTTCATTTTTCCGTGAGACGCGCAACCCTTGGACGCATGGTGGCCCGCGGACCAACGGGCCAGGCGGCGGGTGCCCGGGGAACAGCAGGGGCCGGTGGGCGTCGCCTCCACAAGATCTCTAGTTGGGCCGGTGCGTCATTGCCGGCCGGAGGGAAAGCGATGGGTAGGACACTCGCGGAGAAGGTCTGGGACGACCACGTCGTCCGGCGCGCCGAGGGCGAGCCCGACCTCCTCTTCATCGATCTGCACCTCCTGCACGAGGTGACCAGCCCGCAGGCCTTCGACGGACTGCGGCAGAACGGCCGCCCCGTGCGCCGTCTCGACCTCACCATCGCCACCGAGGACCACAACACCCCGACCCTCGACATCGACAAGCCGATCGCGGACCCGGTCTCCCGGGCCCAGCTGGAGACGCTGCGCAAGAACTGCGCCGACTTCGGGGTCCGGCTGCACCCGCTGGGCGACGTCGAGCAGGGTGTCGTGCACGTCGTCGGCCCGCAGCTGGGCCTGACCCAGCCCGGGATGACGGTCGTCTGCGGCGACTCCCACACCTCCACGCACGGCGCCTTCGGCGGCCTGGCGTTCGGCATCGGCACCTCGCAGGTCGAGCACGTGCTGGCCACCCAGACGCTGCCGATGGCCCGCCCGAAGACCATGGCGATCACCGTCGACGGCGAGCTGCCCGACGGCGTCACCGCCAAGGACCTGATCCTGGCGATCATCGCCCGCATCGGCACGGGCGGCGGTCAGGGCTACGTGCTGGAGTACCGCGGCTCCGCCATCGAGAAGCTCTCGATGGAGGCCCGCATGACCATCTGCAACATGTCGATCGAGGCCGGCGCCCGCGCAGGCATGATCGCGCCCGACCAGATCACCTTCGACTACCTCGAGGGCCGCCCGCACGCCCCCAAGGGCGAGGACTGGGACGCGGCCGTCGCCTACTGGAAGACGCTGAGGACCGACGACGACGCCGAGTTCGACGCCGAGGTGGTCATCGACGCCGCCGCGCTGTCGCCGTTCGTCACCTGGGGCACCAACCCCGGCCAGGGCGCGCCGCTTTCGGCCGACGTCCCCGACCCTGCTTCGTACGAAGACGCTTCGGAGCGCCTCGCCGCCGAAAAGGCCCTGGAATACATGGGGTTGGAGGCCGGACAGCCGCTGCGCTCCATCAAGGTGGACACCGTCTTCGTAGGTTCGTGCACCAACGGCCGCATCGAGGACCTGCGCGCGGCCGCCGAGCTCGTCAAGGGCCGCAAAGTCGCCGACGGCGTACGGATGCTGGTCGTCCCGGGCTCCGCGCGCGTCGGTCTGCAGGCCGTCTCCGAGGGTCTGGACCTGGTCTTCAAGGAGGCCGGCGCCGAATGGCGGCACGCGGGCTGCTCGATGTGCCTCGGCATGAACCCCGACCAGCTGGCTCCCGGGGAGCGCTCGGCGTCCACGTCCAACCGCAACTTCGAGGGCCGGCAGGGCAAGGGCGGTCGGACGCACCTGGTGTCGCCGCAGGTCGCGGCCGCGACGGCCGTCCTGGGCCACCTGGCCTCCCCGGCCGACCTGTCCGACGCCGAGACCCCTACGCCCGCTGGAGTCTGATCAGCCATGGAAGCATTCATCTCGCACACCGGCCGGGCCGTCCCGCTGCGCCGCTCCAACGTCGACACCGACCAGATCATCCCTGCTCACTGGCTCAAGAAGGTCACCAGGGACGGCTTCGAGGACGGGCTGTTCGAGGCCTGGCGCAAGGACGCGGAGTTCATCCTCAACCGGCCCGAGCGGCAGGGCGCGAGCGTGCTGGTCGCCGGCCCCGACTTCGGCACCGGGTCCTCCCGCGAGCATGCCGTCTGGGCACTGCAGAACTACGGCTTCAAGACCGTGATCTCGTCCCGCTTCGCCGACATCTTCCGCGGTAACTCGCTGAAGAACGGCCTGCTCACGGTGGTGATCGAGCAGAAGATCGTCGACGCGCTGTGGGAGCTCACGGAGCGGGACCCGCAGGCCGAGATCACCGTCGACCTCGAGGCCCGCGAGGTGCGGGCCGAGGGGATCACCGCCGCCTTCGACCTGGACGAGAACTCCCGCTGGCGGCTGCTGAACGGCCTCGACGACATCTCCATCACCCTGCAGAACGAGGGTGACATCTCCGCCTACGAGGCCAAGCGGCCCTCGTACAAGCCGAGGACGCTCGAGGTCTGACCCCGAGGCCCCCGGGCCGCGAGGCGACCCCGGCCGGGACGAGTTTCGGCCACCGCGACACCCCCTCCGTACCCCCGATCGGTCCGATCGGGGGTACGGCCGTGTCCGGGCCCGTCCGGCCCCGGAGACCTTCATCATTTCTGCCAACTTCCCACGTTAGAGGGGTTGTTGCCGGGGTACGCGCCTTGTGTGGACGCGACCGCCGGACGGGCGCGGAGGGCCGTTCGAGGCGGCAGTTGCCCCCTGGGCGGGCGACAACTCGCCCCAGATGGCACAATCTGTGCATGGAACACGACGGCCAACTCGAGCTCTATACGGCGGTCGCGAACCAGCTCAAGGAAGCGCACACAACAGTGCGCGCACTGCAAGTCCCGGAGGGCGTACGGATGGCGCTGACCCGGAAGCTGCTGGTCATCACGGCCGCGGCCAAGCACGATCTCGCCGATGCGACAAGGCGTCTGGAGCGGTTCATGGCGGACCTCGACGAGGGGCGAATGCCCGAAGAGGACCGCTGACCGCTTCCGGAGCAGCCGATTTCGTTGCGGCACAAGGGTGATTAGCCCGTTTCGTGTTTGATTTGCGGTATATATCTGCCTAACGTGCGAAAAAGCTTGAACACTTTCGTTCGGGCGAATGTCTCCGAAGGGGAAGACGTGAACAAGGCGCAGCTCGTAGAAGCGATTGCCGACAAGCTGGGCGGCCGCCAGCAGGCCGCCGAGGCGGTCGACGCGGTCCTGGACGCCATCGTCCGCGCTACGGTCGCCGGCGACCGGGTCTCGGTCACCGGCTTCGGTTCGTTCGAGAAGGTCGACCGGCCGGCCCGCTACGCCCGCAACCCCCAGACGGGCGAGCGGGTTCGGGTCAAGAAGACCTCCGTCCCGCGCTTCCGCGCAGGCCAGGGCTTCAAGGACCTGGTGAGCGGTTCGAAGAAGCTCCCGCGCGGCGGCGAGGTCTCGGTCAAGAAGGCCCCCAAGGGAAGCCTGACCGGCGGCGCGTCCGCGACGGTGAAGAAGGCCGCCGCGAAGAAGGCCGCGCCCGCGAAGAGGGCATCGGCCGCCGCGAAGAAGGCCGCTCCCGCAAGGAAGACGACGGCCGCCGCGAAGAAGACCACGGCCACCGCCAAGAAGACCACCGCGAAGAAGACCGCGGCCAAGAGCACGACGGCGGCCGCCAAGAAGACCACCACCGCGAAGTCGGCCGCCGCGAAGAAGACGACGGCCCAGAAGGCCCCGGCGAAGAAGGCGACGGCCAAGAAGGCCCCCGCCAGGAAGTCCACCGCCCGCAAGACCACCGCCAAAAAGGCCACCGCCCGCAACGCCTAGGGCACCTGGGGCCACTCACGCGCCGGGCCGGACTCCCTCTCGGAGCCCGGCCCGCGGCGTGTCCGGCGGCCGTTCCGCCTCAGAAGGTTCAGCAGGTTCAGAAGGTCTGGAGCGTCACCAGGGTGATCCTGGGCCGCTCCTTCGGTCCGTCCGTCTCGATCCGCACCCGCTGTCCGGGCCGCAGCAGCCTCAGCCCGCCCGCGTCGAAGGCCGGCGCGTCGAAGGGCACCGGTGTGCCGTCGTCGAGCAGCACCTGCCCGCTGCGGGTGTCGGGGTCGTACGTGTATGCGGTCGCCTGCATGGCGGCAGCCTACTGCCCGGGGATCAGCAGGCGCGCGGTCGCCGCGGCCGTCCGGGGCCCCACGCCCAGTGCCAGCGCGGCCCGCAGGTCCTCGCCGGTGTCCACGTCCTGGCGCACCGAATCCACCGCGTCGAGCCGGAGTTCCACGGCTCCCGAGGCTCGATGGCGGGTCCGGGAATCCGGGCCGAATGCCGGGCGCAGCGCACGGCCGGGTGCGACGGCGAGAAGCGTGGTGCCGATTGCCGCCGCGTCCGGAAGGAATGCGCGGGGGAATTCCGCGGCCGCGTCCAGTACCCGGGCCAATTCCGGCGCGCGCAGCGACGGCAGATCGGCGTTCAGGGCCGCGAGGGGCGCGTCGGGACGAAAAGCCCGTACGGCGGCCGCTCCGTGGGCCAGCGCGGCGTTCAGGCCCGTCCCCGGCTCGTCCGGGACGATCCGGGCGCCCAGGGCCGCCAGTGTGCGCCCGGCCAGGGCGTCGTTGGTGACCACGGCCACATCCCGCACCGCGGACGAGGCCAGCGCCGCCGCCACGGTGTCCTCGGCGAAGGCCAGGGCGACGCCCGGGCGCAGCCCGTCGGCGGCCGTGTCCGCGAGCCTGCTCTTGGCCAGCGCCAAGGGCTTCAGAGGTATGACCAAGGTCCACCGCACCGGCGTGCCTCCCCTCTCTTGTCGCGGTCATTGTCACCCGGCCCGTCCGTGCGCAGGACGCGCGGGCGTACGGTGTTCTCGACAGACCCGCGGTCCGGAGCGACACTTGTGCGGCCCCGGGCTCCGCTGCAGGCCCAGGGAAGTCCTAGAGGAAGGTGTTCGCGTGCCCCGCCGCAGAATCGGCTTCTGGTACCGCTTCGCCGCGGTGCTGTGCAAACCCTGGCTGGTGGTTCTGATCAAGCGGGACTGGCGCGGAATGGAGCACATTCCGGCCGAGGGTGGATTTATCACCGCGGTGAACCACAATTCGCATGTCGACCCCTTCGCATACGCGCACTTTCAGTACAACACCGGACGGGTGCCGCGATTCCTGGCGAAGAGCGGGCTTTTCCGGGAGGGATTCGTCGGCGCCGCGATGCGCGGCACCGGGCAGATCCCCGTCTACCGCGAGAGCACGGACGCGCTGAGCGCCTTCCGGGCCGCCATCGACGCCGTGGAGCGCGGCGAGTGCGTCGCGTTCTACCCCGAGGGCACCCTCACCCGTGACCCGGACGGCTGGCCGATGACCGCCAAGACCGGCGCCGCGCGCGTGGCCCTGCAGACCAGGTGCCCGGTGATCCCCGTCGCCCAGTGGGGCGCCAACGAACTGCTGGCCCCGTACGCCAAGAAGCCCGACCTCTTTCCGCGCAAGACCCACCACGTGCTCGCGGGCCCGCCCGTGGACCTCTCACGGTTCTACGGCAGGGAGACCACCCCCGAGCTGCTGAAGGAGGCCACGGAGGTCATCATGGCGGCCGTCACCGGCCTGCTGGAGGAGATCCGCGGCGAGAAGGCGCCCGAGACGCCCTACGACCCGCGCAGGGAGCGCATCGAGCAGCGCCGCCGCACGCAGGCCGAGACCGCCATGGAGAACGGCGCGGGGGCCGCCGTCCCGCACATCGACCGCACCGACCGCGCGGGGACCGGGCACGCGCAGGCCCGTCACGAGGGGGAGAACAGCAAGTGAGCAACTCCGTGAAGGCGGCCGTCTTCGGCACCGGATCATGGGGGACCGCCTTCGGCGCGGTCCTCGCCGACGCGGGCTGCGAGGTGACGCTGTGGGCGCGCCGGGCCGAGCTCGCCGACGCGGTCAACTCCACCGGCAGCAACCCCGACTACCTCCCCGGCGTCGAACTGCCGCGCAACCTGCGGGCCACGGCCGACCCGGCCGAGGCGGCCCGGGACGCCGACTTCACCGTCCTCGCCATCCCCTCCCAGACGCTGCGCGCCAACCTCGCAGACTGGACCGGGCTGCTCGCCCCCAACACCGTCCTGGTGTCGCTGATGAAGGGCGTCGAGCTCGGCACGACCATGCGGATGAGCGAGGTGATCGAGGACGTCGCCAAGGTGGGCCGGGACCGGATCGCCGTCGTGACCGGGCCCAACCTCGCCAAGGAGATCGCCTCCCGCAGGCCGGCCGCGGCCGTCGTGGCCTGCACCGACGAAGGCGTCGCCAGGCGTCTGCAGGCCGCCTGCCACACCCCCTACTTCCGCCCGTACACCAACACCGACGTGGTGGGCTGCGAACTGGGCGGCGCCGTCAAGAACGTCATCGGTCTCGCGGTCGGCATCGCGGACGGCATGGGACTCGGCGACAACGCCAAGGGCTCGCTGATCACGCGCGGGCTCGCCGAGACCACCCGGCTGGGCCTGGCGATGGGCGCGGACCCGCTGACCTTCGCCGGACTCGCCGGGCTCGGCGACCTGGTGGCCACCTGCTCCTCGCCGCTGTCCCGCAACCACACCTTCGGCACCAACCTCGGCAAGGGCATGACCCTGCAGGAGACCATCGCGGTCACCCGGCAGACCGCCGAGGGCGTCAAGTCCTGTGAGTCGGTGCTGGATCTGGCCCGGCGGCACGGCGTCGACATGCCGATCACCGAGACGGTCGTCGCCATCGTGCACGAGGGCAAGCCTCCGGTGGTCGCCGTCAAGGAGCTGATGTCGCGCAGCGCGAAGCCCGAACGACGCTGAGCGAACCCGGCGGGCGGACGCTGACTCCCGGCCCTACCACCGGGTACTCTCAAGCCGATATGAGCACCGAGAACCTCCCCCAGAGCCCCCAGCAGCCCTCTCGCAAGCCGCGGGTCGCCGTCGTCTTCGGCGGACGCAGCTCCGAGCACGGGATCTCCGTGGTCACCGCCGGCGCGGTCCTGCGGGCGATCGACCGGACGCGGTACGAGGTGCTGCCGATCGGCATCACGCGTGAGGGCGGCTGGTTCCTCACCGCCGACGAACCCGAGCGCATGGCGATCACCGACCGCCGCACGCCCGACGTCGACGAGCTCGCCGAGTCGCGGGACGGCGGCGTGGTGCTCCCCGTCGACCCCGCGAACCGCGAAGTCGTCTACTACGAGGCCGGATCGGTGCCCAAGGCGCTCGGCGAGGTCGACGTCGTCTTCCCGGTGCTGCACGGCCCCTACGGGGAGGACGGCACGCTGCAGGGCATGCTGGAGCTCTCCGGCGTCCCGTACGTGGGTTCGGGGGTGCTCGCCTCGGCCGTCGGCCAGGACAAGGAGTACATGAAGCGGGTGTTCACCTCTTTCGGGCTCAAGGTCGGCCCGTACGTGGTGATCCGGCCGCGCGAGTGGGCGCAGGACGAGTCGGCCGCCCGCAAGAAGATCGTCGACTTCGCCGGCGAGCACGGCTGGCCGCTCTTCGTGAAGCCCGCGCGCGCAGGCTCGTCCATCGGCATCACCAAGGTGGACGATCTGGCGGGGCTCGACGAGGCGATCGCCGAGGCCCAGCGCCACGACCCGAAGATCCTGGTCGAGGCGGCGCTGCGGGGCCGTGAGATCGAGTGCGGCGTCCTGGAGTTCGAGGACGGCCCGCGCGCGTCCGTACCGGCCGAGATCCCGCCGCCGGACGCCCACGCGTACTACGACTTCGACGCCAAGTACATCGACTCGACCCCCGGCATCGTCCCGGCGCCGCTGACGCCCGAGGAGACGGCCGAGGTGCGGCGCCTCGCGGTGGACGCGTTCGAGGCGGCGTCCTGCGAGGGCCTGGTCCGCGCGGACTTCTTCCTCACGGACGAGGGCGAGTTCGTCATCAACGAGATCAACACGATGCCCGGCTTCACGCCGATCTCGATGTACCCCAAGATGTGGGAGGAGACCGGGATCGGCTATCCCGAGCTGGTGGACCGCCTGGTGCAGGCGGCTCTGCGCAGGTCCACGGGCCTGCGCTGACCCGGCGCCGCCCGACGCGGGACCGGCGCGGCCGGTCCGGTCGAACGGGCCGGACGAGCTAGTCGGCGATCCCCTCGGGGATCGCCTTCTTGATGGCCGGGGCCAGATCGATCAACGCGCCGGAGGTGTCGGCGTCCGCGGACACCGACACCTCGACATAGACGCTCCTGCGGGCCGTGGTGAAGCGGTAGCCCCCGCCGTCCCACTTCTCCATCAGCCAGTCGACGCCGTCCACCCCGCCGGCCACCGCGTCCGCGTCGGCTCCCTGCGCGACCTCGGGGTCGATCATCTTCGGCGGCTGCGCGACACCGCAGCGCAGTATGATCTCCGCACCTCCCCAGCCCGCGGTGAGCGCGGAGGCGGGCTCGGGATCGTGGCGGCTCTCACCGTCCACCTTCGACGGCAGTACCTTGTCCAGGTTCCGGCACAGCGTCGTGGCTTTCGCGCCGGGACTGGGAACCGCCGCCGACGCGTTGTCGTCTGCTGAGGAGCAGCCCGCGACCGTGATCAACAGCACGAGCGCGGGCAGGCCGAAGGGCCGGTGACGGAAAAGGTTCACCGGCCAAGGTTAGACGGGGGCTACAGATGCACGACCGGGCAGGTCAGGGTGCGGGTGATCCCGTCCACCTGCTGGACCTTGGCGACCACCATGCGGCCGAGGTCGTCCACCGTGTCGGCCTGGGCCCGCACGATCACGTCATAAGGTCCCGTCACGTCCTCTGCCTGGACGACGCCAGGGATTTTGCCGATCTCTTCGGCGACGGTCGACGCTTTGCCGACCTCCGTCTGGATCAGGATGTACGCCTGTACCACGGAACCTCCAGAGCGGCCACGAGGATCATGTGGGGAAAAGGAACGCCACGGTATCGCGTCGCCGCTCGCCGCGGGGAGACCTGCGGGAACCAGGGCCCGCGCGCCGGGGTACGGGCCCGACTGAAGTTGACGGCTGTCTCGACCGTATCGAGGACACTGGTTACGCGCGACCGGGCACAGACAGGTATAGAAGGGGCGAAAGGGCAATGAAGGGCACTGTTGGTGAGCTCGGCGAGTTCGGGCTCATCAGGGAGCTCACCTCCCGTCTCACCACCACCCCCGCGGTCCGCGTCGGCCCGGGTGACGACGCCGCGGTGGTCGCCGCGCCCGACCGCCGGGTCGTGGCCAGCACCGACATCCTGCTGGAGGGCCGGCACTTCCGCCGCGACTGGTCCACGGCGTACGACGTCGGCCGCAAGGCCGCGGCGCAGAACCTCGCCGACATCGCCGCCATGGGCGCGGTGCCGACGGCTCTGCTGCTCGGCCTCGTCGTGCCGGCCGAGCTGCCGGTCACCTGGGCGAGCGAGCTGATGGACGGCCTGCGCGACGAGTGCCAGGTCGCCGGCGCCTCCGTGGTCGGCGGCGACGTCGTACGCGGCGACACGATCATGGTGTCGATCACCGCGCTCGGCGACCTGCGCAACCAGGAGCCGGTCACCCGGGGCGGAGCCCAGCCCGGTGACCTCGTCGCGGTGACCGGCTGGCTGGGCTGGTCCGCCGCCGGGTACGCGGTGCTGTCCCGCGGCTTTCGCTCGCCCCGCGCCTTCGTGGAGGCCCACCGTCGCCCCGAGCCGCCGTACCACGCGGGACCGGCGGCCGCCGGGCTCGGCGCCACGGCGATGTGCGACGTCAGCGACGGGCTGATCGCCGACCTCGGGCACATCGCGGAGGCGAGCAAGGTCCGCATCGACGTCCGGTCGGGCGCGATCGACATCCCGACCCAGATGAACGACATCGGGCAGGCCGTCGGGGTCGACCCGATGCAGTGGGTGCTGGCCGGGGGAGAGGACCACGCGATCGTGGCGACGTTCCCGCCGGACGTGAAGCTGCCCGCCCGCTGGAAGGTCATCGGCGAGGTCCTCAACCCCTCCGCCCTGCCCCAGGTGACCGTCGACGGGGCGCCCTGGACCAGCAAGGGCGGCTGGGACCACTTCGGGGACCTGGAGGAGTCGTGAGCGCTCCCGCGGCGCCGCCCCGGGTGCTGACCGTCGCCGGCTCCGACTCGGGCGGCGGGGCCGGGATCCAGGCCGACCTGAAGACGATGCTCGCGCTCGGCGTGCACGGCATGAGCGTGATCACCGCGGTCACCGCGCAGAACTCCGTGGGCGTGCAGGGGGCTTGGGAGCTGCCGGTGGAGGCGGTCCGGGCCCAGTACCGCAGCGTCGTCGACGACATCGGCGTCCAGGCGGTCAAGACGGGCATGCTGGCGTCCGCCGAACTCGTCGAGACGGTGGCCGGGTTGCTCGCCGGGACCGGCGTCCCCGTCGTGGTCGACCCGGTCGGCGTCTCCAAGCACGGCGATCCGCTGCTGGCCCCCTCGGCGCTCGACTCGGTCCGCACGAAGCTGCTGCCGGTCGCCACCGTCGCCACCCCGAACCTCGACGAGACGGCCCAACTGACGGGCGTACGGGTCGAGTCGGAGGAGCAGCTGCGGGACGCGGCCATCGCCGTGCTGGCCTACGGGCCGCGGTGGGTGCTCATCAAGGGCGGTCATCTCCCCGGCGACGCCGTGGACCTGCTGACGGACGGCGTCGAGGAGCACTGGCTGCGCGCGCCGAGGTACGACAACCGGCACACGCACGGCACCGGCTGCACGCTCGCCTCCGCGATCGCGGCGCAGCTGGCGAAGGGGCGCAGCGTGCCGGAGGCGGTCGGGGCCGCCAAGCGGTATGTCACAGGGGCGATCGCCGCGGGGTTCGCCCTCGGCGCGGGGATCGGTCCCGTGGACCACGGCTGGGACCTCGGCCGGGGCGGGCACGGAGGCGCGGAGCGGCGGTGAGCGCGGCGCGCGGTGCGGACAGCAAAAAGCCGGCCCACCCGAGGTGGACCGGCTCGATGCAGCGAACCAGCAGTGGCCGCGCGCGATGGGGTTCCCCCCAGCTCGAATGGAGTCGAGGGCAGGGGGACGTGCGTCAGCGCGAGACCTTGCCGGCCTTGATGCACGAGGTGCAAGCGTTCACGCGCTTCGGCGTCCCGCCGACCACGGTACGGACGCGCTGGATGTTCGGGTTCCAGCGACGGGACGTACGGCGGTGCGAAAACGAGATGTTGTTGCCGAAGCTCGGCCCCTTGCCACAGACGTCGCAGTTGGCAGCCACGGGTCACTCCAAAGACTTCAGATGCACTTACGGTGGATCCCGGCATGCCGGGATCGAGATCGCAGGATCAGAGATCTGAGTGGCGGTGCCAGGGGGATGGCCCGATGTGTATCGGGCAACCGGAGCAGCATACAACGACTGCGCCAGCAGAACGAAACTACCATGGCTGCTCAGGGCCCCGGCCCCGGCGGCGTCGCTCGCGGCCGGCCCTCCCCCGGCCCTCACCCGGGCCTGCCCGGGCCGCTTTCCGGCGTACCCGGCGCCTGGGGCTACGCTGCGTCCAGTCCAGCACTTCAGGGAGGCGCAGGTGGCGCAGGTGCCGCAGACGTTCTTCGATGCTCTCGCGGTGCGCACCTGGTGCGGCCTGGCGCTGTCGGCTCTGGGCCGGGCCCGCGAGGAGATCGACGCGATCAACGTCTACCCGGTCGCGGACGGGGACACCGGCACCAACCTGTATCTCACCGTGGAGTCCGCGGCGACCGCCGTCGAGGCGGTCTTCGTCGGGCACGAGGCCGGATCCGCGCCCGTCGGGCCCCCGTCCCTCGCCGACGCCGCGCACGCGATGGCGCACGGCGCGCTCATAGGCGCGCGGGGGAACTCGGGCACGATCCTCGCGCAGCTGCTGCGCGGCATGGCCCAGGTGCTGTCCGCCGAGCAGGAGGCCACCCACACCGACGGCGCCGGGCTGCGCCTGGCGCTGCGGCAGGCGGCCGACGCGGCCCGCCAGGCCGTGGCCCACCCCGTCGAGGGCACCGTCCTGACCGTCGCCTCCGCCGCCGCGGACGCGGCGGGGGGCGCGGAGGGCGACTGCGGCACGATCGCCCGCGCCGCCCACCAGGGGGCGTGTGCCGCGCTAGCCGCCACGCCGGCGCAGCTCGCGGCGCTGGGGAGGGCGGGAGTGGTCGACGCGGGCGGCCGGGGGCTCGTCGCGGTCCTCGCGGCCCTGGTGGAGACGTTCACGGGAGAGTCGCCGGGCATGCCGGGCCCTTCGGGACCTCTGGGGCTGTCGGGGTCGGCTGCACGCGCGGGACTCGTCCCGATGCAGGGCGCCGCGAGCGCCGGGAACGTTCCGGGCTCGGGCGGCGGGGACGGCGCGGACGACTGCGGGCGGGCGCCCGGCGCGGAGGGCGGGCACGCCCGGGACGCCGGAAGCGGCGGCGCGGCCGGGGCCGGGGACGAGCGCGGCCCGGACGGGGGAGAGGACGGCCCGGACGGGGAAGGGGGCGGGCCGGCCTTCGAGGTGATCTACCTCCTGGAGGCCGAGGACGCGGCCGTGGTGCGGCTGCGCCAACGGCTGGACGCCCTCGGCGACTCGCTCGTCGTGGTCGGCGGGGACGGCCTGTGGAACGTGCATGTGCACGTGGACGACGCCGGCGCGGCCGTGGAGGCGGGCGTGGAGGCGGGCCGGCCGTACCGGATCCGCATCACCCACTTCGGCGCCGACGACGCCCACACGCGCGGCGGCGAGCGGCCGCCGCGCGAGCGCGTGCAACGTGCGGTCGTCGCCGTCGTGCCCGGCGAGGGACTGGTCGGGCTGTACGCCGAGGCCGGCGCGACCACCGTGCTCGCGCGCCCCGGGGAGCCGCCCGCGAGCGGGGAGCTCGTGGAGGCGGTGCGACGTGCCCACGCGCGCGAGGTCGTGCTGCTGCCCAACGACGCCGACCTGCGGCACACCGCGGCCGCGGCGGCGGAACAGGCCCGCACGGAGGGCATCCGGGTGGCTCTCATCCCGACCCGTTCCGCGGTCCAGGGCATCGCCGCGCTCGCCGTACACGAGCCCGACCGCCGCTTCGACGAGGACGTCGTCTCGATGACCTCGGCGGCCGGCGCCACCCGCTACGCCGAGGTCGTCGTGGCCGTGCGCGAGTCGTGGACCATGGCCGGCATCTGCCAGGCCGGCGACGTCCTCGGACTCGTGGACGGCGATGTCGCCGTCATCGGCTCCGACGTCGCCGCCACTGCGGAGGGCGTCCTCGACCGCATGCTGTCGGCGGGCGGCGAACTGGTCACCCTGGTGCTCGGCGACGAGGCTCCCGAAGGCGTCGCCGAGCGGCTGGAGTCGCGGGTGCGGGAGGCGTACCTCGCCGTGGACACGGTCGTGTACCGGGGCGGGCGGCAGGGGGCGTTGCTGCTGATCGGGGTGGAGTAGGCAGGTTGAACGATTCCCGGGGCCCGTGTCCTCGTTGAACGATCCCCGAAGTCCGAGCTCGCTCTCCTCGTAGAACGATCCCCGGAGTCAGAACCCCCTCAAGGGAATCGTTCAACGATCCCTCGGCTCCTCCGCCGCCTGCAGCAACTGCTCCGCCTCGGCCCGCCGCGCCCGTATCGTCCCGCCGCCCCGCTGGCCGTCGCCCTCGAAGCCCTCGGCGGCGGCGTCCGCACAGGACCGCAGCACCGCACGCGCGCGGGCCGCCGCCTGCGCGGGGCGTCCCAGGTCGCACTCCAGCCAGCCCGCGGCCAGCTCGGCGCCGGTCCGGGCGAGCAGGCCGCTCCCGCCCAGGGTGACGAACACCGCGACCGCCTCGGACATTTGGGAGAGCGCCTCGTCCAGGGTGGCCCGGATCGCGTCGTCGTCCGCGTCCTCGGCGGCGGAACGCGCGAGCAGGTCGCCGAACTGGCGGTGAGTGTCGCCGAGTTCGGAGACCAGCCGAAGTCGCGCCTCCTCGTCGTCGCCCGCGCCGCCGAACGCGTCCGCGCACTCCTCCACGGCGCTCGTCATCAGGGCGCGTGCCACGCCCGGGTCCTGCTCGGTGCGCAACGCCAGCCAGGCGCGGGCCCGCAGCGAACGGATCAGCCCGTGCACGTTGCCGAGGTCCCGCCACAACTCCCCGGCGCGCGCGTACGCCCGGTCGGCCTCGGTGTGCAGTCCGGCGTGGCCGAGCGACTCGGCGGCCAGATGGGCGAGGGTGGCGTGGTCGTGCTGCTCCGGCCAGTGCCGGGCGATCTCGGCGGCCTGCAGCCGGCGTTCGGCGGCGTCCCGGTGCTCGCCGAGCTCGCTCAGGCAGTCGCCCAGCCACCACTGCGTCTGGACGACCGCCCCGTCCCCGTGCGTCTCCGCGCTCAGGTCCGCCAGCGCGGACTCCAGCACCTCGGCCGCCTCGGCCCAGCGGCCCTGGCGCACCAGGTACCCGCCGAGCTGATGCCGCGCCCACGCGCCGTACGTGGGGCCCGCGCCCGCCTCGTCGGCCCAGTGCGCCGACTCCAGGGCGTGCTCCGCGGCCTCCTCGGCCTCGCCCCGGCCGCCGACCACCTCGGCCAGCTGAAGGTGCAACTGGGCCCGTCCGATCGCCTCCAGGAACGGCCCACCGTGCTCCAGGGCCGCCCGCAGCGCCCGCTCCGCCTCCGCCATGTCGCCCAGCTCGTGGGCGAGACCGGCCAGCCGGGCCTCGTACTCCACGGCGAACCACGGCACACCCGCCTCGACGAACTCCGCGGCGGCGCGCGCGAACAGCTCCGCACCGGTCTCCGCCTCGCCGGAGCGCGTCGCGAGCTCCGCCAGCATCGCGTGGCCCTCGGCCACCCGGGCGGCGAGCCGGACGTCGTCACCGGCCCGCCCGTCCACGAGCGCCAGGAGCTCCCGGACGGACGACTCCGCCTGCGTCGCGGCCGACGCGGGCACCGGCCCCTCGGCCTCGTGGACCCGGCGCATCAGGATCCGCGCCCGCGCCATCAGGACGCCCGCCGCCTGCGGCACCTCCGTGCCGCCCTCGGCGTACAGCGCGAGGACCCTGTCGTACGGCTCGGAGACCGCCGCGAGCGCCTCGTCCACCTCGCCGTCGAGCGCACGGACGTAGGCGGCACGCGCGCGTGCCGCCAGCGCCTCACCCGGGTCGCCCGCCTCCTCGTACAGCCCGGCGGCGCGCTCGAACGCGTCGGCGCCCCCGGGGCCGAGACCGATCGCCTCGTGGTCGGCGATCTCGGCGAGGTCGCGCGCCGCCAGCTCCACGCCCTCGATCTCCGCGGCCGCCCGGGCCACCCGCGCCCATGCCTCGACGGCGTGCGGCCGGAGGGTCTCCGACAACCGCCTGGCCTCTTCGAGCAGAGCCGGCAGGTCCGCCTCCGCGATCTCACCGGCCGCCTCGGCCCGGGCCGGGGCGGCGAGCGTGGGCGCGGGCGATGGCGCCGTGACCGCCGGACGCGACGCGCGCACGCCCAGGGGCAGCCGCTCCACCAAGGGCCGCCGCGCCATCCGCGCGCGTGCCCGCTCGCTGACGTGCTCCGTGCCGTTGCGCTCGTCGAAACGCGCGGCCAGGGCGAGCGCCTCCGCGCGCGCATGCGCCGCGAGCTCGTCGGCCGTCCACTCCCGCCCGGCCGCCCCGGGCACCCGCTCCCCGCCGAGTCCGAGCTCACCCAGGCGCCCCATCAGCAGCGCCACGACGCTCAGGAACTCCAGCCTGCTGCGCGGCTGGCCTTCGTCCGTGAAGTAGGCGGGCCGCTCGGCGAGCAGCTCCAGGCCTCGCGCCTCGTTGCCGGTCAGCGCGCAGAACTCGACGTGGTCGGCGTACGCGCTCCGCATGCTCTCCATGGACCGCACCAGCCGGAACCCTCGCAGATGATGGGCGCGGGCCTCGTCCGGGCGGCCCAGCCGCAGCAGCGGCAGCAGCGACGACGCCAGCACGCTGTGCGGCTCGTGCGCGCACGTGTACTCGCCCTCCAGGACCGGCGCCCACAGCTCCAGGGCCTCCGCGTCCCGCCCCCGCTCCGCCTGCCACCAGCCCTGCCCGTGCAGCTCGCACGCGTGGCAGTCGGCCATGGTGTCCCGGTCCGCGGCCAGCCAGGCGGTGAACGCCCGCTCGGCCCGCGCCACGTCGCCCACGTGCGCGGCGACGCTGAACTCGGCGCTGCGCACCGCCCGTTCGGAATGGCCGGCGAGCCGGTAGCGGTGCTCCATCTCGCCCAGCCACTTCTCCACCGACGCCAGCGGCACGTGCGGCTGGTCCAGCATGCCGGCCGACATCCACTTGAAGACCCAGTGCAGCGAATGCGTCTCGTAGGCGTCGAAGTCCTCGGGCCGCTCGTCCCACATGCGCAGCAGCCGCGCGAACGGGACGAACATCTTCGCCTTCTCGGAGCTGTAGTTGTAGACCTTCAGCTGGTGCCCGAGCGCCTCGATCACGGCGAGCGGGATCCTCAGCCTCTCCGCCTCCAGGAGCAGTTGCTCCGCGCGCGCGTTGCGGGCCGGCCCCTCGGGCTGCTCGCCGTTCTCCGCCATCGCCCTGCGGAGGGAGTCGAAGTCCGTGATCTCACTCACCCGTGGCCCCCTGTCCGTCCGACGACTGCCCGTGTGCCGTGTCCCCGTGGGTGGCCCACTCGAGGAGGCCGATGAACGACCGGTTCAGGAGCGCCGAGTCCGCCGGCCGCAGCGGACGCTGCGCCATCAGCAGCGCCTGCCCGTACAGGGACTCCGTGGCGGTGCCGATCAGCTCCTTGTCGCGAAGCGAACCGATCCGCCGGATCAGCGGGTTGAGATGGTTGAGCACCAGACGCGCGCGCGGGGCGCTCCCGCGCAGCGAGCCCAGGATGCCCGCCCACAGGTCGTCCGCCTGCTCCTCGGCGTCCGCGCGCGCCTGCTCGTGCCGGGCCGCGCGGTCGTCGAGGTGCAGCGCGGGCACCGACAGCGGATGGAAGGCCCGCAGGACGACGTCGCAGCCCAGCGGGTCGAGCTTCGCCCGCGCGGCCGCCAGGAAGCCGGCCAGCGCCAGCTCGTCGGCGGGGGCGACGGAGTCCAGGTGCGCGGTCACGGTGTCGGCGTCCAGCTCGGCGACGACCGTCCCCGGCCGCACCGAGGGCAGCGCCTCCACCAGCTCGCTGTCGTAGGTGTAACCGCCGTTGATCACTCCGACGCCCTGCGCGGAGGCGATCGGCGCGACCTGCCGGTACTCCTCGACGGTGCGCGTGAAGTGCACCACCGGGTGCCGCTGCGCGAACTCCTCCAGCGACAGCCGGCCGTCGGTCGTCTCGAAGGGCAGCCACGGCAGCATCGTGCGCAGCATGTCCGTGTCGTGCCGCGCCAGGGACTTCACGCCCAGATGGTGCACGGACAAGAACGCCTCGAGCCGCTCCGGTTCACCGGCCGCAAGTCCCGTCAGCCACGACCGGATCCGCTCGCCCAGCGCCTCGCGCACCGCGGCCAGCGTCTCGTCCTCGTAGAGCGACTCGCGCGAGGCGGTCGGCCGCAGACTGTCGGTGTCCAGGACGCAACGCACGAAGAACGCCCAGTCGGGCAGCAGCTGTTCGCCGCGCTCGGTCAGCAGCATGCCCTTGAGGTGCACCCGGTGACCGGCCCGCTGCGCCGGGCTCACCGCGGACGGCAGCACGTACGCCACCCCGCGGATCCCCGCCAGCGGCACGTCCAGGCCGACCGCGTCCAACGGCGTGAAGCCGAACAGTTCACGGCAGTGCCGGGCCAGGGCGACCCGCCGGTCGGCGGGGGAGGCGTACGCCCGGTCCCAGGGCGCGGGCAGATCGGTGACCGGCTCGTCGCCGACCCGGACGTCGTACGGGAGCAGCGACCCGAAGTCCCGGGCCAGCGCCAGCACACGCGGCTCTGCGAGCCACTCTCCCGCGCCCGCCCGCGCCACCAGATGCACGGTGGTGCCCGGCTCGGGACGCTCCTCGTGGGGCAGCGTCCGCACGGTGTACGAGCCGTCGTCGCGAGCCGTCCACTCCACCGGCGGCGCGTGCGGCGTACGGGCGCTGCGGCTGACCACCCGGATCCGCTCGGCGACCACGAAGCAGGCCAGCAGACCGATGCCGAACTGGCCGAGAAAGTCCGACCGGACGTCCTGCAGACCCTCGGCGCGCTTGGAACTGCGCCCGATCGTCGCCAGCAGGTCGTGCACGTCGGACTCGGTGAGCCCGACGCCGGAGTCCTCCACCCGCAGCCCGCCGCCCGCCGCGAACAGCCGCACCCGCGCCGGGGCGCCGGGCTCCTCGGCCCGCCGGGCGGTGATGGCGTCCACGGCGTTCTGCAGGAGCTCGCGCAGATAGACCTTGGGACTGGAGTACAGGTGATGGGACAGCAGGTCCACCAGACCGCGCAGGTCGACCTGGAACGAGTGGGGTGACGGAGATGCCTGGGATGACTGTGAGGTCTGGGAGTCCATCGCTGCAGCGCCGCGGGCTGGGGGAGGAGCACGGCGCGGGGTCGGGCGGTCCCGGTGGGGCGGTGACCGCGGATGATGGCCGGAGCGCGCCATCCTAGAGCCCGAACGAGCCGTCTGACCAGGGGTTTCAGGACACCTATGCGGCAATGTCAGTGACGTGGTGTGCAATGGATCTCGTGCCCGCGCTGAAGGAACCACTGGAACAACCGCTCACGTCAGTGCTCGGCCCCGCCACCGCGAAGGTGATGGCCGAGCACCTCGGCCTGCACACGGTCGGCGACCTCCTGCACCACTACCCCCGCAGATATGAGGAGCGCGGCCAGCTCACCTCACTCGCCGACCTCCCGATGGACGAGCACGTCACCGTGGTCGCCCAGGTCGCCGACGCCCGCCTGCACAGCTTCGCCTCCGCCAAGGCGCCGCGCGGCAAGGGCCAGCGCCTGGAGGTGACCATCACCGACGGCAGCGGCAGGATCCAGCTGGTCTTCTTCGGCAGCGGCGTCCACAAGCCGCACAAGGAGCTGCTGCCGGGCACGCGCGCGATGTTCGCGGGCAAGGCCTCGGTCTTCAACCGCCGCCTCCAACTGGCCCACCCGGCCTACGAACTGCTGCACGCCGACACCGAGGAGTCCGTCGAGACCTGGGCGGGCGCCCTCATCCCGCTCTACCCGGCCACCGCCAAACTGGAGTCCTGGAAGATCGGCAAGGCGGTCCAGACCGTCCTGCCCAGCGCCCAGGAGGCGGTCGATCCGCTCCCGGAGTCGCTGCGCGAGGGCCGCGGCCTGCTCTCCCTGCCCGAGGCCCTGCTGAAGATCCACCGCCCGCACACCAAGGCCGACATCGCCGACGCCCGCGCCCGCCTGAAGTGGGACGAGGCGTTCGTCCTCCAGGTCGCCCTGGCCCGTCGCCGGCACGCCGACGCCCAACTCCCGGCGGTGGCCCGCAGGCCCGCGCCCGACGGCCTCCTCGCCGCCTTCGACGCCCGGCTTCCCTTCACCCTCACCGAGGGCCAGCGGAAGGTCTCGAAGGAGATCTTCGACGACCTGGCGACGGAGCACCCGATGCACCGGCTGCTGCAGGGGGAGGTGGGCTCGGGCAAGGCCCAGCCCCTCGACTCCCTGGTGCTCACGCCCGCCGGCTTCCGGCGGATGGGCGACCTCGCCGTGGGCGACGAAGTGGTCGTGCCGAACGGGGAGATCGCGCCGGTCGACGGCGTGTTCCCGCAGGGCGACCGCGAGGTGTGGCGTCTGGTCCTGTCCGACGGCGCGCGGGTGGAGTGCGACGACGAGCACCTGTGGATCGTCGGCACCGCCTCCGCGTGGCGCAGCGGCCAGGCCCCCGGGGTCATGACCGCACGCCGGATCCGGCAGGACACGCTCACGGCGGACGGCGCCCCGAAGTGGTACCTCCCGGCCGCGACCCCGGTCGACCTCGGAGGCGACGCGCCACTGCCGCTGGACCCGTACCGGTACGGCGCCCTGCTGGCCGGCGGCGGAAGCGGCGGACCGGATCCGGCCGCGCAGGGCTCGCCCTCGCCCGGTGCGGGCATCGGCGTCCCCGCCGCCTTCAGGAACACCTCCGTCAAGAACCGCACGGCCCTCCTGCAGGGCCTCCTGGACACGGACGGCACGGTCGGTGCGGACGGCCTGAGCGTCACGTTCCGCGCGGCCTCGCGCCTGCTCGCCGACGACGTCGCCTGGATCGTGCGCTCGCTGGGAGGCCGGGCGCGCCTCCTCCCGTCGGGGGAGGGCTTCGAGGTCCTGCTCGCCCTGCCGGAGGCGCACCCGCCGTTCCGGCTGCCCCGCAAGGCGGCCCTCCTGCGGGCCCGGCCCGCCGGCGACGACGCGTTCCGCCGCGGCATCCAGGCCGTCGAGTACGTGGGCCGCAAGCCCGTCCAGTGCATCAGCGTCGCCCACCCGAGCCACGCCTACGTCACCGACCACTTCACGGTCACCCACAACACCATGGTCGCGCTGCGCGCCATGCTCGCCGTCGTCGACGCGGGCGGACAGGCGGCGATGCTCGCCCCCACCGAGGTCCTCGCCCAGCAGCACCACCGGTCCGTCGTCGAGATGATGGGCGATCTGGCCGAGGGCGGCATGCTCGGTGGATCCGAACAGGCCACCAAGGTCGTCCTGCTGACCGGGTCGATGGGCGCGGCGGCCCGCCGCAGGGCGCTGCTCGACCTCGTCACCGCGGAGGCCGGCATCGTCATCGGCACCCACGCGTTGATCGAGGACAAGGTCCAGTTCCACGATCTGGGTCTGGTCGTGGTCGACGAACAGCACCGCTTCGGCGTCGAACAGCGGGACGCCCTGCGCGGCAAGGGCCGGCAGCCCCCGCACCTGCTCGTCATGACGGCCACGCCCATCCCCCGTACCGTCGCCATGACCGTCTTCGGCGACCTGGAGACCTCCGTCCTCGACCAGCTCCCGGCCGGCCGCTCCCCGATCGCCAGCCATGTCGTCCCCGCCGCGGACAAACCGCACTTCCTTGCGCGCGCGTGGGAGCGGGTACGCGAGGAGGTGGCCGGCGGTCACCAGGCGTACGTCGTCTGCCCTCGCATCGGCGACGACGAGGACGACCCTGAGAAGGCCGGCAAGGCCAGGAAGAAGCCGCCGGAGGACGAGGCCGAGAAGCGGCCCCCGCTCGCCGTCCTCGACGTCGCCGAGCAGCTCGCGCGAGGCCCCCTCCAGGGACTGCGCATCGAGGTGCTGTACGGCCGGATGCCTCCCGACGACAAGGACGCGGTCATGCGCCGCTTCGCCGCGGGCGACACCGACGTCCTGGTCGCCACGACCGTCATCGAGGTCGGGGTCAACGTCCCCAACTCCACCGTGATGGTCATCATGGACGCCGACCGGTTCGGCGTCTCCCAGCTCCACCAGCTGCGCGGCCGCGTCGGCCGCGGCTCGGCGCCGGGCCTGTGCCTGCTGGTCAGCGAGATGCCGCAGGCCACCGCGGCCCGGCAGCGGCTGGACGCCGTGGCCGCCACCCTCGACGGCTTCGAGCTCTCCCGCATCGACCTCGAGCAGCGCCGCGAGGGCGACGTCCTCGGCCAGGCCCAGTCCGGCGTCCGCTCCAGCCTGCGCGTCCTCACGGTCATCGAGGACGAGGAGGTCATCGCCGAGGCGCGCCGGGAAGCGGCGGCCGTCGTCGAGGCGGACCCGGAGCTGACCGCCTACCCGGGCCTGCGCACGGCGCTGGACGCCCTGCTGGACGAGGAACGGGAGCAGTACCTGGAGAAGGGGTGAGGAGGATCACCCGGGGACGCGGGGAACCGCGCCACCCGCCACACTTGAACCCAAAGCCGCCCACCACCAAGGACCAGAGATGACCCGCGTGATCGCCGGAGCAGCCGGCGGACGTCGCCTGGCGGTCCCGCCCGGCACCGGAACCCGCCCCACCTCCGACCGCGCACGCGAAGGCCTCTTCTCCACCTGGCAGTCCCTCCTGGGCGGCCCCCTCGACGGCGAACGCGTCCTCGACCTGTACGCCGGATCAGGGGCCGTCGGCCTGGAGGCCCTGTCCCGCGGCGCCGGCCACACCCTCCTCGTCGAGGCAGACGCGCGAGCGGCCCGCGTCATCCGGGAGAACGTGAGAAACCTCGCCCTCCCCGGTGCCGAGGTCCGCGCGGGCAAGGCCCGGCAGGTCATCGAAGCGGCGCCGGCCGCACCGTACGACCTCGTCTTCCTCGACCCCCCGTACGCCGTCACCGACGACGATCTTCGGGAGATCCTGCTCACACTCCGCTCGGGGGGCTGGCTCGCGGCCGAAGCCCTCGTCACCGTGGAGCGCAGCACCAGAGGCGGTGAGTTCGGCTGGCCGGACGGTTTCGAAGCGCTCCGGTCCCGTCGCTACGGCGAGGGAACGTTTTGGTACGGTCGCGCCGCCTCTACGTGCGAAGACGCACGATGACCGGACCGGAGAGCGAGGGAACACAAGTGCGCCGTGCCGTCTGTCCCGGGTCGTTCGACCCGATCACCAACGGACACCTCGACATCATCTCCCGCGCCTCCCGTCTCTACGACGAGGTCTATGTCGCGGTGATGATCAACAAGTCCAAGAAGGGCCTGTTCGAGATCGACGAGCGGATCGACCTGATCCGCGAGGTCACCGCCGAGTACGGCAACGTCCGGGTCGAGGCCTTCCACGGCCTCCTCGTCGACTTCTGCAAGGAGCGCGGGATCCCGGCCATCGTCAAGGGCCTGCGCGCGGTCAGCGACTTCGACTACGAACTGCAGATGGCGCAGATGAACAACGGCCTCTCCGGCGTCGAGACGCTGTTCGTGCCCACCAACCCCACCTACAGTTTCCTCTCCTCCTCCCTGGTCAAGGAGGTCGCCACATGGGGCGGCGACGTCTCCCACCTGGTGCCGCCCAGGGTCCTCGACGCGCTGACCGAGCGCCTCGGGCGGGACTGACCGTCCGAGGGCCGTCCTGACGTGCCGTCATCCGGTGTCCGGCGGGCGCCCCATGGCCGTACAGTCGTCCCGTCCGTCTCCAACACAGCTGTAGAGAGTGGCGAGCAACCGGTGGACGTGCAGAAGAAGCTCGACGAGATCGTCACGGCGGTCTCCAGTGCCCGGTCGATGCCGATGTCGGCCTCGTGCGTGGTCAACCGCGCGGATCTGCTCGCTCTGCTGGAAGAGGTACGCGCGGCCCTGCCCGACTCGCTGGCCCAGGCCGAGGAGCTCATCGGCGGCCGCGAGCAGGTCGTCGAGCAGGCCCGCCAGGAGGCCGAGCGGATCATCGAGACCGCCCACGCCGAACGCGGCTCGCTGGTCTCCGGCACCGAGATCGCCCGCCGCTCCCAGGCCGAGGCCGACCGCATCCTCGCCGAGGCCCGCAAGGACGCCGAGGAGGTCCGCGCGGACGCCGACGACTACGTCGACTCCAAGCTCGCCAACTTCGAGGTCGTCCTCACCAAGACCCTCGGCTCCGTGGGCCGCGGCCGCGAGAAGCTCCTCGGCACCGGACCGGGCACCGACGAGCACGGCTACGAGGACGAGGACGCCCCCGAGCGCAGCCACGACCCCGAGACTCTGCGCCGCGACGCCGACGCGTACGTCGACGCCAAGCTGGGCGCGTTCGAGGCGGTCCTCGCCAAGACGCTCGAGGCGGTCGGCCGGGGCCGGCAGAAGCTGCACGGCCGCATCGCCACGGACGACCTCGGCGCCCTCGCCGCCGACACCACCACCTTCCAGCACTCCTCGGACGCCGACTACCTCGCCGACCTGGCCGCCCTCGCGGAGCAGGACGCGGCGTCCGCGCAGCCCGTCCAGCAGACGTACGACCAGCAGGAGCCGCAGCCGGCGTACGGCTACCAGCAGCAGCCGGACCCTTACGGCGGCTATCCGCAACAACAGCAGGACTACGGCCGGCAGGACGCGTACGGCTACCAGCAGCAGGCCGACCCCTACGCGTATCAGGGGGGCTACGACGCCCAGCAGGCCCCGTACGACCCGAACCAGCCCGTGCAGCAGCACGACCCGTCCCAACAGGCCCGGCAGCAGCACCAGCAGGCGCAGCAGGGGTATGCCCTCGACGAGACCAGCCTCTTCGACACCGGCATGATCAGCGCCGAGCAGCTGCGCGCCTACGAGCAGGGACGCGGGCTGTAGGACCGGGCGGGCGGGAGCCGGATTGGGCTGTGGGCGAATGCTCCAGTATCCTGGCTCATCGGTCGCGTGTGCGCTTCGCTGATGTCGTATGCGCCCGCGATCGCCGCTGCCCGCGACACCGAGGGGCAGTGTCCCCAGCTCAGAAGATCGAAAGCAGGAATGGCTCTGAACGCCCGCCTCGACCACCGCAAGCCTCTCGTGTTCGACACGCACGAGCTGGGGCGGCGGCCCGGTGCGCAGCAGCGCCTGACCCGCGAGATCGACGCTCCCCAGGATCTCGGGATCCAGGGAGTCGTCGGAGTGCCGGAAGGCGCTCCGGTGGAGCTCGCGCTCCGACTCGAGTCGGTCATGGAAGGTGTGCTCGTCACAGGCACCGCCCGTGCACGGGCCGAGGGGGAGTGCGTAAGGTGTCTGGAGCCGCTCGAGTTCGATCTCGCAGCGGACTTCCAGGAGATGTTCTCGTACCCTGACGCCGACGACCGGGGCCGTGTGAAAGCGGATCCGGCCGACGACGCCGAGGAAGACGAGGACAGGCTCTTCCTCGAGGACGGACTGTTCGACCTCGAGCCCGTGCTGCGCGATGCGGTGGTGCTCGCACTGCCGATGCAGCCGGTGTGCCAGGACGACTGCCCCGGCCTGTGCTCCGAGTGCGGAGCCCGGCTGGCGGACGACCCGGACCACCACCACGACGCCGTCGACATCCGTTGGGCGGCACTGCAGGGACTCGCCGGTTCACCTGAAGACGGCGAGAAGGACGAGATGAGCGGCGGCGCGCTTCCATCAGCGCACGCCGACGAGAAGCAGGAGAAGTAGCCGTGGCTGTTCCGAAGCGGAAGATGTCGCGCAGCAACACGCGCCACCGCCGGTCGCAGTGGAAGGCTGCGGTCCCCACCCTGGTTGCGTGCGAGCGCTGCCACGAGCCCAAGCTGCAGCACATCGCGTGCCCGTCTTGCGGCACCTACAACAAGCGCCAGGTCCTCGAGGTCTGAGCGGCTGGTGAGAGGCTTCATGTCTGACGCCAAGGCGGACACGACCGCCAAGAACAAGGCGGACACGGCCTCGTCCCACACGCTTCTGGAAGGGCGGCTCGGCTATCGGCTCGAGTCCGCCCTTCTGGTGCGTGCGCTGACCCACCGTTCCTACGCGTACGAGAACGGCGGTCTGCCGACGAACGAGCGGCTGGAGTTCCTCGGGGACTCCGTGCTCGGCCTCGTCGTCACGGACACGCTGTACCGCACCCACCCCGACCTGCCCGAAGGCCAACTGGCCAAGTTGCGGGCCGCGGTGGTCAACTCGCGTGCGCTGGCGGAGGTCGGTCGTGGTCTCGACCTGGGCTCCTTCATCCGGCTCGGCCGGGGTGAAGAGGGCACGGGCGGCCGGGACAAGGCATCCATCCTCGCCGACACCCTCGAAGCGGTGATCGGCGCGGTCTATCTCGATCAGGGCCTCGACGCGGCCTCCGAACTGGTGCACCGCCTGTTCGACCCGCTGATCGAGAAGTCCTCGAATCTCGGCGCCGGCCTGGACTGGAAGACCAGTCTCCAGGAGCTCACCGCGACCGAAGGCCTCGGCGTCCCCGAGTACCTGGTCACGGAGACCGGCCCCGATCACGAGAAGACCTTCACTGCTGCCGCCCGCGTCGGAGGCGTCTCGTACGGCACCGGCACCGGCCGCAGCAAGAAGGAGGCGGAGCAGCAGGCCGCCGAGTCCGCCTGGCGGTCCATCCGGGCAGCGGCGGACGAGCGCGCCGAGGAGGCGACGGCCGAGGCGGCCGTCGCGGCCGACGGCAGTGTGGACCAGGAGTCCGCCTCCGCCTGAGCAGCACCACGCGACGAGCGCCCGCCCCCGACGGGGGCGGGCGCTCGGTCCGTGCAGGAACCGAGTCACGGGGGATGCCATGCCCGAGTTGCCCGAGGTCGAGGTGGTCCGGCGCGGTCTGGAGCGGTGGGTGGCCCATCGCACGGTCGCCGACGCCGAGGTCCTGCACCCCCGCGCCGTGCGCCGTCACCCGGCCGGCGCCGAAGACTTCGCGCACCGCCTCGAAGGCCACCGCATCGGCGCCCCGAGCCGGCGCGGCAAGTACCTCTGGCTGCCGCTGGAGGACACCGACCAGGCGGTCCTGGCCCATCTCGGCATGAGCGGCCAGCTCCTGGTCCAGGCGCACGGGGCTCCCGACGAGAAGCACCTGCGCGTCCGGGTGCGCTTCGCGGACGACACGGACACCGAGCTCCGCTTCGTCGACCAGCGCACTTTCGGCGGTCTCTCGCTGCACCCGACCGGCCCGGACGGGCTCCCGGACGTCATCGCGCACATCGCCCGCGACCCCCTCGACCCGCTGTTCGACGACGAGGCGTTCCACCAGGCGCTGCGCAGGAGGCGCACCACCGTCAAGCGCGCGCTGCTCGACCAGTCGCTGATCAGCGGCGTCGGCAACATCTACGCGGACGAGGCGCTCTGGCGCTCCCGTCTGCACTACGACCGTCCGACGGCCGCCTTCACCCGGCCCCGCACGTACGAACTGCTCGGCCATGTCCGGGACGTGATGAACGCGGCCCTCGCCGTCGGCGGCACCAGCTTCGACAGTCTGTACGTCAACGTCAACGGTGAGTCGGGCTACTTCGACCGGTCGCTGGACGCCTACGGGCGTGAAGGGCTGCCCTGCAAACGGTGCGGCACGCCGATGCGCCGACGCCCCTGGATGAACCGGTCCAGCTACTTCTGCCCGAAGTGTCAGAGAGCGCCGCGCGTCCCGTCGTAGCGTTCGCGCGCGGCCAGGACGTCGGTCATCCGCCCTTCGACGAGGTGGATGAGGCCCAGCAGGCGCTCGGCCACCTCCCGCCCGAGCGGGGTCAGTTCGTAGTCCACGCGGGGTGGGTTGGTGGGCTGCGCCTCGCGGTGCACCAGACCGTCACGCTCCAGCGCGTGCAGTGTCTGGGAGAGCATCTTCTCGCTCACGCCGTCGACGCGGCGGCGCAGCTCGTTGAAACGCAGGGACCCCTCGTACAGCGCTCCGAGGGTCAGTCCGCCCCAGCGGCCGGTGATGTGCTCGAGTGTGCCGCGCGAGGGACAGGCCTTGGCGAACACGTCGAACGGAAGGTCCTGATCCTCCGCCCTCTCCCGGGTGATGTCCATACGGCAAGCCTACTCGAAGGTAGCGCTAACTGACAGGTTGCACTAACTAGAAGTTAGTGCTTTCCTTTGGTAACTTTCCTTGAGCTGCCCATTTTCAGGAGTATGCATGTCCACCCCTGTCGTCTCCGTCGCCTACCACTCCGGCTACGGCCACACCGCCGTCCTCGCCGAGGCCGTCCGCGCCGGCGCCGCCGACGCCGGCGCCGAGGTGCACCTGATCAAGGTCGACGAGATCACCGAGGAGCAGTGGACGCTGCTCGACGGCTCGGACGCCGTCGTGTTCGGATCGCCCACGTACATGGGCACCGCGTCCGCCGCCTTCCACGCCTTCGCCGAGGCGACCTCCGCGCGCTGGCCCGAGCAGGTGTGGAAGGACAAGCTGGCCGCAGGGTTCACCAACTCGGGTTCCAAGAGCGGCGACAAGCTGCACACCCTGCAGTTCTTCCAGATCCTGGCCGCGCAGCTCGGCATGCACTGGGTAAGCCTCGGCCTGCTGCCCGGCTGGAACAACTCGGCCGGCTCCGAGCACGACCTCAACCGGCTGGGCGTCTTCCTGGGCGCCGCCGCGCAGACCAACGTCGACGAGGGTCCGGACGCCGTCCACAAGGCGGACCTGGCGACGGCCGAACACCTGGGACGCCGGGTGGCCGGGACTGCGCGGATCTTCCTCGCCGGCCGCGCCCAGGCCGCCTGATCCCGCAGGCCGCCCCGCGTCACGCCGTGGCCCCTACGCCGTGACCGACCCGCCGTGACCTGCGACGCAGCCGTCGCCGGTCGCGGCGTCGGTCGTGTCCGCCGTACAGCTGTCGCGGTTGTCCGCGTCGGTCGTCGTCGAGCACCCTCCGACGGCCCCGGGACGGCCCTCGACGGGTGATGTCAGGACAGCGGATGCTCGTGCGGCAGTGGCTCCCGGACGAACTGGATACGCCGTTCGTCGGAGGCGCCGATGGCGTGGAAGTTCCGGCGGGCCTGCGTCAGACTCAGCCGGCCGTTCGGTCCGCCGCGCACCCTGTCGGCGTCGCGATCGTCCTGGCCGTCGTCCTCCCAGAAGCACACGGGGCAGATCTCATAGAGGCCGCGCTCGGCAAGCGTCAGGTAGCCACAGCACGGACACCGATAGGGCCCGCCTTGTGGGCCGCGGTTCACGTCGACGAAGGGTTCGGTCACGGCCGCATCCTGGCGAAGTCCCGCTGCCTGCGCATCCCGACAGTGACAGGGACGGCCTGACTTGATCATGCCGGCGCCCTCGAGATGAGGCATGGGTCAAGGGCACGCGGCCGTATGAGCGGCAGCGACCGGCATACCCGGAGTCCTGCTGAGCGGCGTGCACGCCGGAGGCTTCGACAGCGAGAGCAAGGCTCTGACCTGCGGTGTTATCTCAGTACCCGAAGTCCTGCGTCCACCAGGGGCCGCCGGAGCCGAAGTGGACGCCGACGCCCAGGGTCTTGAAGTCGCAGTTCAGGATGTTCGCCTTGTGGCCCGGGCTGTTCATCCAGGCCTCCATGACGGCAGCCGCGTCGGACTGCCCGCGGGCTATGTTCTCGCCGCCGAGTCCCGATATGCCGGCCTTGGCCGCCCGGTCCCACGGGGTCGCCCCGTCGGGGTCGGTGTGGTCGAAGAACCCGCGCGCGGCCATGTCGTCGCTGAACTTCTCGGCGAGGCCCGACAGGGCGCTGTTCGCGGAGACGGCACTGCAGCCGACCTTGGCCCGCTCCTCGTTGACCAGCTTCAGCACCTCGGCCGCGGCCTGTGCCTCGGCCGAGACCGTCACAGGGGCCTCGGACCTCGGCGGCGCCTTGGTGGCGGCCCTCGACTTGGACGGCGTGGTCTCCGGCGCCCGGGAAGGCGTGGACGCCGGCTTCTTGGGAGCCGCCTTCGTCGGCGCGGCCGAGGAGGCGGAGACGGACGGGGACGGGGAGGGCGTGGCCGGGGCGGAGGGCGAGACCGAACGGCCGGCGTCGCGGCTGGTGGGGGCGGAGCCGCGGTCGTCGTCGGCGTTGCCGGACGTGCCACCCTGCTCGGAGGCGGAGTTCGTGGGGGAGCCGGCGGCGGCCTGGACCTTGTCGCCGGAGCCGCCGCTGCCGCCTCCGAGGCGGTAGCCGTCGATACCGGGCACCACACCCGTGGCCACGGCGACCGTGCCGATCGCCACCGCCGCGGAGACGCCGAGCAGACCGGACTTCACCGGGGTCGCGACCCTGCGCTTACGGCGCCGGCCCGCACCCGCCCGATTCGCCCCGGCCCGGCGGGCGCCGCCGTCGGGGGTGAACCCGTCGGCCGCGAAGACCGCGGTGTCGCCGTCGGCGTAGTCGCCCTCCGCGTACAGGTACTGCCGGCTTCTCGCGACGGAGTCCGCGTACGCCTCGGGGTTCAGATACGGCGCGATGCCGATCGTCGGAAGGGTTTCCGTCTGCGCATCCTGCGCCCTGTGCCTGTCCGCATGCGAGCCGTGCGTCTGTGTGACCCCCGTGGCGCGGCTCGTGGCGGCGCGGCCGGCGGCGGAGCGTCGGTGGCGTCCCATGTCCTTGCCTTCCTCGTCCGAGCGGTGTTCTCAACGGTCGGCCGAAGCCCTGGGGCGACGCGCGCCTCCTGCTCCCTCTGGTCAACCTGACTCACCCGATCGAGTGAGTTTCATATGAGAATCATTGGGTGGGGACGGTACCGCATGGCGCTCGGGGAGGAAGTGTCCCGAGAGACTTTGCGCGGTTAGGTTGCACCCATGAACGAGGATGTACGGCTGGTCGCCTGGGTGCGCGGACACGTCCAGGGCGTGGGATTCCGCTGGTTCACCCGGGCCAAGGCGCTGGAGGTCGGCGGCCTGAGTGGTTTTGCTCTCAATTTGGCCGACGGCCGGGTCCAGGTGGTCGCCGAAGGGGCCAAGGAGGGCTGTGAGGAGCTGCTCGGCTGGCTCCTGGGCGACGACACGCCCGGACGCGTAGACGGAGTCACCGAGATATGGGACACACCGCGCGGAGGTTACGACGGCTTCGCGATCCGCTGAGAACTCCCGCCGGGCGCCCCCGGGAAAGCGGAGGGGAATGCCACGGGCACGTGCCCCCAGCAGAAAGGGGCAGGTGATTGCCAAGAAAGGCTTGCCGTGGGAGGCTCCGCCCTTAAGGATGATCGCCACGCCCCGAGGGCCCCGCAGGAGTCGCAGCGCCGCCGCACAGGCCGCGCGCCACCGGGCAGCCCGCCAATACGGGGCGTGATCGTGTTGACCGTCAAACTTTTTGGTGAGACGCTGAAAGCACCCCGCGCACCCCAGCTGTTCGGCATGGATGAACGGCAGCACCAGCAAGATCCTGCCAAGCACCGCGGGTGCAAATCCCTCACGACCCACACCGCTTCGGTCGGTCACTCATTGTGGAGGACCATCCATCATGGCAAAGGCGCTTCTCGGTTACGTCGGCGGCTCCGACCCGCGACTCCTCGCCGAGATGCGACGGCTCCAGCAGCGTGTACAGGACCTGGAATCCGAGCTCGGACGGATCCAGGCCGAGAACGACGCGCTGACGGCTGCCGCTTCTCACGAATCGCTTATGGAGAGCATCGACGCACGCCAGGCGGAGCCTGCGCTCACCTGATCGCTGCACGCTGTACCACGGCACGCAGGGGTCGGGCGGCTCATTCTCACCGCGTCGGACCGCTAAGTTGTCAGAGTTTGCAAGGGACGCTTCGGCGTCCCTTCTTTCTTGTCCCCCGTATTTCAGCGCCCCCGCTTCCGCCCCTTCTGCCCCCGGCCCCCCGCCGTTGGTTCCCCCACGCACCCTTTCAGTCTCTTAACGTTTGGTGTGCCCTGCGCGTTCATGGGTGAAACCGCGGGTTCATGGAGTGAGACACCCCCGGAAGGTAGAGTCCAGCGCCGTGCACCTCAAGGCCCTGACCCTCCGGGGGTTCAAGTCGTTCGCGTCCGCGACCACGCTCCGGTTCGAACCGGGGATCACGTGCGTCGTCGGACCCAACGGCTCGGGCAAGTCCAACGTCGTCGACGCGCTCAGCTGGGTCATGGGCGAGCAGGGCGCCAAGTCGCTGCGCGGCGGCAAGATGGAGGACGTCATCTTCGCCGGCACCACCGGCCGCCCCCCGCTGGGCCGCGCCGAGGTGTCCCTCACCATCGACAACTCCGACGGGGCGCTCCCCATCGAGTACGCCGAGGTCACCATCACGCGGATCATGTTCCGCAACGGCGGCAGCGAGTACCAGATCAACGGCGACACCTGCCGCCTGCTCGACATCCAGGACCTGCTCTCCGACTCCGGCATCGGGCGTGAGATGCACGTGATCGTCGGCCAGGGCCAGCTCGACTCCGTCCTGCACGCCGACCCCATGGGCCGCCGCGCCTTCATCGAGGAGGCTGCGGGCGTCCTCAAGCACCGCAAGCGCAAGGAGAAGGCCCTCCGCAAGCTGGACGCGATGCAGGCCAACCTCGCGCGCGTGCAGGACCTCACCGACGAACTCCGGCGTCAGCTCAAACCCCTCGGCCGCCAGGCCGCCGTCGCCCGCCGCGCCGCCGTCATCCAGGCCGATCTGCGCGACGCCAGGCTGCGCCTGCTCGCCGACGACCTCGTACGGCTGCGGGAGGCCCTGCAGGCGGAGGTCGCCGACGAGGCCGCCCTCAAGGAACGCAAGGAGGCGGCCGAGCAGGAGCTGAGGAAGGCCCTGCAGCGCGAAGCCCTCCTGGAGGACGAGGTCCGGCAGCTCACGCCGCGCCTCCAGCGTGCCCAGCAGACCTGGTACGAGCTGTCCCAGCTCGCCGAACGCGTCCGCGGCACCGTCTCGCTCGCCGACGCCCGGGTGAAGAGCGCCACCTCCGCGCCCCCCGAGGAGCGGCGCGGCCGCGACCCCGAGGACATGGAGCGGGAGGCGGCCCGGGTCCGCGAGCAGGAGGCCGAACTGGAGGCCGCGCTCGAAGCCGCCCGGCACGCACTCGACGACACCGTGACCCACCGCGCGGACCTGGAACGGCAGCTCGCCGCCGAGGAACGGCGACTGAAGGACGTCGCCCGGGCGATCGCCGACCGCCGCGAGGGCCTGGCCCGGCTGAACGGCCAGGTCAACGCGGCCCGCTCGCGCGCCGCCTCCGCGCAGGCCGAGATCGACCGCCTCGCCGCCGCCCGGGACGAGTCCCAGGAACGGGCCGTCACCGCCCAGGAGGAGTACGAGGCGCTCAAGGCGGAGGTGGACGGCCTGGACGCGGACGACCACGAGCTCGCCGAGCGGCACGAGAGCGCCAAGCGGCAGCTCACCGAGGCGGAGGCGGCCCTCGCCGACGCCCGCGAGGCGGCCACGGCCGCCGAACGCAGTCGCGCCGCGACCCTCGCCCGTCGGGACGCCCTGGCGCTGGGGCTGCGCCGCAAGGACGGCACGGGCGCCCTGCTCGCCGCGCGTGACCGTCTCAACGGCCTGCTGGGCCCGGCGGCCCGACTGCTGACGGTGACGCCCGGCCACGAGGTCGCGCTCGCGGCCGCCTTCGGCGCCGCCGCGGACGCGATCGCCGTCACGACTCCCGCCGCGGCTGCCGAGGCCATCCGGCTGCTGCGCAAGCAGGACGCGGGGCGCGCCGCGCTGCTGCTCAGCGGTGCGGCGGGCGACGCGTCCGAGGAACGCACCGACGGTCAGCGCACCGACGGTCAGCGCCCCGATGGTCCGCCCTACGCCGCCGATCTGGTGCGGGGCCCCGGCGAGCTCATGCCCGCCGTGCGCCGGCTCCTGCGGGGGATCGTCGTCGTGGGCACGCTGGAGGACGCCGAGGAGCTGGTCTACGCCCGCCCGGACCTCACCGCGGTGACCGCCGAGGGCGATCTGCTGGGCGCGCACTTCGCGCACGGCGGGTCCGCCGGGGCGCCCAGCCTGCTGGAGGTGCAGGCGTCCGTCGACGAGGCCACCGCCGAGCTCGACGAGCTGGCCGTGCGCTGCGCGGACCTGACGGAGGCACAGCGCACGGCCGGCGAGCGCCGCCGGGAGTGTGCCGCGCTCGTCGAGGAGGTGGGGGAGCGACGGCGGGCCGCGGACCGGGAGAAGTCGTCCGTGGCGCAGCAGCTCGGGCGGCTCGCGGGGCAGGCCAGGGGTGCGGCCGGTGAGGCCGAGCGGTCCGCGGCGGCCGCGGCGCGGGCGCAGGAGGCGCTGGACCGGGCCGTGGAGGAGGCCGAGGAGCTGGCGGAACGGCTGGCCGTCGCCGAGGAGGCGCCGGCCGAGGAGGAGCCCGACTCCTTTGTGCGCGACCGGCTCGCCGCCGACGGGGCCAACGCGCGGCAGACCGAGATGGAGGCCAGGCTCCAGGTCCGCACCCACGAGGAACGCGTCAAGGGGCTGGCCGGGCGGGCCGACTCGCTGGACCGGGCCGCGCGGACGGAACGCGAGGCACGCGCGCGTGCCGAGCAGCGACGGGCGCGACTGCGGCACGAGGCGGCCGTCGCGGACGCCGTGGCCACCGGCGCGCGGCAGCTGCTCGCCCACGTGGAGGTCTCCGTGGGCCGGGCCGAGGCGGAGCGGGTCGCCGCCGACGCCGCCAAGGCGCGGCAGGAGCAGGAGCTGGCCGCCGCCCGCACCGCCGGCCGCGATCTGAAGGCCGAGCTGGACAAACTGACGGACTCGGTGCACCGCGGCGAGGTGCTCGGCGCGGAGAAGCGGATGCGGATCGAGCAACTGGAGACCAAGGCGCTGGAGGAGCTGGGCGTGGAGCCCGCGGGGCTGGTCTCCGAGTACGGGCCGCATCAGCTCGTGCCGCCCTCGCCGCCCGCCGAGGGCGAGGTGCTGCCGGAGGACCCGGAGGACCCGCGCAACCGGCCGAGTCCGTTCCGGCGCGCCGAGCAGGAGAAGCGGCTGAAGTCGGCCGAGCGCGCCTATCAGCAGCTGGGCAAGGTGAACCCGCTGGCGCTGGAGGAGTTCTCCGCGCTGGAGGAGCGGCACAAGTTCCTCAGCGAGCAGCTGGAGGACCTCAAGAAGACCCGCACCGACCTGCTTCAGGTCGTGAAGGAGGTCGACGAGCGCGTCGAACAGGTCTTCACCGAGGCGTTCCGGGACACCGCACGGCAGTTCGAGGGCGTGTTCGGTCGGCTGTTCCCGGGCGGCGAGGGTCGGCTGATCCTGACCGACCCCGACAACATGCTCACCACGGGCGTGGACGTGGAGGCGCGGCCGCCCGGCAAGAAGGTCAAGCGGCTCAGTCTGCTCTCCGGCGGCGAGCGGTCGCTGACCGCCGTCGCCATGCTGGTGTCGATCTTCAAGGCGCGGCCCAGCCCCTTCTACGTCATGGACGAGGTCGAGGCCGCCCTCGACGACACGAACCTGCAGCGGCTCATCCGCATCATGCAGGAGCTGCAGGAGTCGTCCCAGCTGATCGTGATCACGCACCAGAAGCGCACGATGGAGGTCGCCGACGCGCTGTACGGCGTGTCCATGCAGGGCGACGGTGTGTCGAAGGTCATCAGCCAGCGCCTGCGTTGACCGGCCCGAGCGGGTACCCGTCATCCAGCTCCCACCGCTTGCTCTTCAAGAGTTGAACACACTTCCTCCATGTGGGCGCTGAAAAGTCACAGCCGGGCCCTATTGACTTCGATACTTGAAGGCATAGTCTCGGCACCGTTGCTTTTACCTTCAGATGCCATCTATCTGGGGGTGCTGATCCCGTCGGCAGCGCTGCCGACGGCCCGAGGAGTTGAACGTGACCAGCACGACGCAGGCACAGAAGTCAGGAGCCGGCAGGGCTCATCCCGATCACCTGGGGCACGTCGTCTTCATCGCGGCGGCGGCCGCGATGGGCGGATTCCTCTTCGGCTACGACAGCTCCGTGATCAACGGCGCCGTGGAGGCCATCCGGGACCGCTACGACATCGGCTCCGCGGCCCTCGCCCAGGTCATCGCGATCGCCCTGATCGGCTGTGCCGTCGGCGCCGCGACCGCGGGCCGCATCGCCGACCGCATCGGCCGCATCCGGGTCATGCAGATCGCCGCCGTGCTGTTCACGGTCAGCGCCGTCGGCTCGGCGCTGCCCTTCTCCCTGTGGGACTTCGCCTTCTGGCGGGTCGTCGGCGGCTTCGCCATCGGCATGGCGTCCGTCATCGGCCCCGCCTACATCGCGGAGGTCGCGCCGCCCGCCTACCGCGGCCGGCTCGGCTCCTTCCAGCAGGCCGCGATCGTCATCGGCATCGCGATCTCGCAGCTGGTCAACTGGGGACTGCTGAACTCCGCGGACGGCGACCAGCGCGGCAAGCTCATGGGCCTGGAGGCCTGGCAGGTCATGCTCGGCGTCATGGTGGTGCCGGCCGTCCTGTACGGCCTGCTCTCCTTCGCCATCCCCGAGTCCCCCCGCTTCCTGATCTCCGTGGGCAGGCGCGAGCGGGCCCGCGAGATCCTCGAGGAGGTCGAGGGCGAGAGCGTCGACCTGGACGCCCGCGTCGCCGAGATCGAGCGCGCGATGAAGAGCGAGCACAAGTCGACGTTCAAGGATCTGCTCGGCGGTTCCTTCTTCTTCAAGCCGATCGTCTGGATCGGCATCGGCCTGTCGGTCTTCCAGCAGTTCGTCGGCATCAACGTCGCGTTCTACTACTCCTCGACGCTGTGGCAGTCGGTCGGCGTCGACCCGACCGACTCGTTCTTCTACTCGTTCACGACGTCGATCATCAACATCGTCGGCACCGTCATCGCGATGATCTTCGTGGACCGGATCGGCCGCAGGCCGCTGGCCCTGATCGGCTCCGTCGGCATGGCCGTCGGACTCGCGTTCGAGGCCTGGGCGTTCTCCTTCGACCTCGTCGACGGCAAGCTGCCGGCCACCCAGGGCTGGATCGCCCTGATCGCCGCCCATGTGTTCGTCCTCTTCTTCGCCCTCTCCTGGGGCGTCGTCGTCTGGGTCTTCCTCGGCGAGATGTTCCCCAACCGCCTCCGTGCCGCGGCCCTCGGCGTGGCCGCCTCCGCGCAGTGGATCGCCAACTGGGCCATCACCGCGAGCTTCCCGTCGCTGGCCGACTGGAACCTCTCCGCGACCTACATGATCTACACGGTCTTCGCCGCGCTCTCCATCCCGTTCGTCCTGAAGTACGTCAAGGAGACGAAGGGCAAGGCACTGGAGGAGATGGGCTGAGGCCCCGGAAGGCCTTCGCCGAGGGGTCTCCGGTCGGGGAGCGGGCCCGTTCCCCGCTGCCCGCTCCCCGACGCCTCCAGGACGTGCCGCCCCGGCTCACCCGCCGAGCCGGGGCAGCACGTCCTCGCAGAACAGCCGCAGGCTGCGCCAGCCCTCCTCCACCGGCATCCCGCCCGCCAGCGGATGCAGGACGAGGTTGTCGAGGCCCTGCGCCACGCACGCGTCCGGCGTGAGGATCCGGTACACGCCCTCCTCCCGCAGCTCCGCCACCGTCGTCGCCCCCGACTTCACCGCCGAACGGATCCCGCCCGACTGCCAGGAGGCGTAGGTCCGCGCCTCGTGCAGGAAGCGGTCGCCGTACTCGGCCCAGACCCGGTCCGGATCCTCCGCGAGGTGCAGCAGGGGCGTCTCGGCGCCCGGCATCATCGTCCAGCCCTCCGTGCCGTATTCCGCCAGCCGCTCCTTGTAGTAGGCCTCCAGCTCCGGCAGATGGGCGCTGGGGAAGAACGGCAGCCCGAGGCGTGCGGCCCGGCGGGCGGCGGCCTTCGAGGAGCCGCCCACCAGCAGCAGGGGGTGCGGATCGGTCGCCGGGCGGGGGGTGACCCGTACCGTGCGCCCCCGGTAGGCGAACTCCTCGCCGGTCCAGGCCTTCAGCACCGTCTCCAGCAGCTCGTCCTGGAGCAGCCCCCGCCGCTTCCAGTCCACTCCGGCCCGGGCGTACTCCTCCGGCCGGTAGCCGATCCCGGCGACCGTGACCAGCCGTCCGCCGCTCAGCAGGTCCAGCACCGCGATGTCCTCGGCCAGCCGCAGCGGGTCGTGCAGCGGTCCGATGACGGCCGAGACGGTCACCGCCAGCCGCTGGGTCGCCCCGAGCACCGCGCCCGCGAAGACGAAGGGCGACGGCAGCCAGTTGTTCTCGACGCCGTGATGCTCCTCGGTCTGAACGAGGGTGACCCCGTGCCGGTCGGCGTATGCGGCCATCTCCAGCGCGGCCCGGTAGCGGACGCCCAGCTCGGCGGGGGTCGCATCGGGAGCGACGAGATTGAATCGGACGACGGTGACGGGCATGGGGGACCCCCTTCGGCGGATGTGGGGGACCGTAGCTGACGGGGTGTCAGAAGGCCATGGGCCGGGACGGTCCGGCTGTGAGCACCGGCCGGGAGCCGCCGCCTCGCGCCTGCCGGCCCGCCGGGAGAGGCCGGACGGGGGCCGCCTGACGCGCGGCCGGGCCGCCGCCCGCCCGGGCCGGGAGGGGTCACGCATACTGGACCCGTTATGGAAACCGTCATCCTTGCTGTAGTCATCGCCGTGGTCGTGCTCGCAGTGCTCGGCGGGCTGGTCGTCGGCAGCCGGCGGAAGAAGCCGCTGCCCCCGCCGCCCCCCGCAGCGCCCGACATCACCGCCCCTCCGGCCGAACCGCACGTCGGCGACGAGGCCGAGACGCCGCGCGACGAACCGCGCCGCACGATCGAGGAGGTGGATCTTCCCGACGGCGGCCAGACCGGGACCGCCGTCGAGGAACCCCCCGTCGTCCCCCCTCTCGAGGTTCCCGAGCTCGAGGTCCCGGAGCCCACCGAGGGGCGGCTGGTGCGCCTGCGCGCCCGGCTCTCCCGCTCGCAGAACGCCCTGGGCAAGGGGCTCCTCACGCTGCTCTCGCGCGAGCACCTCGACGACGAGACCTGGGAGGAGATCGAGGACACGCTGCTCACCGCCGACGTCGGCGTGGCCCCCACCCAGGAGCTGGTCGAACGACTGCGCGAGCGGGTGAAGGTGCTCGGCACCCGCACTCCCGCGGAGCTGCGCACGCTGCTGCGCGAGGAGCTGCTCAAGCTGGTGGGCGCCGACGTCGACCGCACCGTGAAGACCGAGCCCGAGGACCGCAAGCCGGGCATCGTGATGGTCGTCGGCGTCAACGGCACCGGCAAGACCACCACCACCGGCAAGCTCGCGCGCGTGCTCGTGGCCGACGGGCGCACCGTCGTCCTGGGCGCCGCCGACACCTTCCGCGCCGCCGCCGCCGACCAGCTCCAGACATGGGGCGAGCGGGTCGGCGCGCACACCGTGCGCGGTCCCGAGGCCGGCGATCCCGCCTCCGTCGCGTTCGACGCGGTGAAGGAGGGCAAGGAGATGGGGGTCGACGTCGTCCTCATCGACACCGCCGGCCGCCTGCACACCAAGACCGGCCTCATGGACGAGCTCGGCAAGGTCAAGCGGGTCGTCGAGAAGCACGCCCCGCTGGACGAGGTGCTGCTCGTGCTCGACGCCACCACCGGGCAGAACGGACTCGTCCAGGCCCGGGTCTTCGCCGAGGTCGTCGACATCACCGGCATCGTGCTGACCAAGCTGGACGGCACGGCGAAGGGCGGCATCGTGGTCGCGGTCCAGCGCGAGCTGGGCGTCCCGGTCAAACTGGTGGGCCTCGGCGAGGGGGCGGACGACCTCGCGCCGTTCGAGCCGGAGGCCTTCGTTGACGCCCTTATCGGGGACTGACCGGTCGGTACCGCAAGGCCGCGAACCGCAGTCGGGGCGCCGGGAGGCGCGCCGGGGCACGGAAGAAGCGCCCGCTCCGAGGTGCAGTCGGAGCGGGCGCTTCGCTGTGTACGCCGTCGGCCGCCGCGGGGGAGGGGCGGGCGCTCCCGGGGCCCGGACGGTCGTGCGGGGGCCGAGCGGCCCCGCGTCGGGCGGGTGGCGTCGGGCGGGTGGCGTCAGGCGGTGCGGCCGAGGGTCTCCCGGGGGCGCTGGGCGCGTGACCGGTGGGCCAGGTACGCCAGCGTCCCCAGCAGCAGCCGGGCCTCCGGCGGGCGGGTCGCCGAGTCCAGCGCGGGCGGGCGCAGCCAGCGCACCGGGCCGAGACCGCCGCGGTCGGAGGGCGGGGCCGTGATGAACGCGCCGGGGCCGAGGCCGCGCAGGTCGAGGGCGGCCGGATCGTCCCAGCCCATCCGGTAGAGCAGGTCCGTCAGCTCGGCGGCCGCGCCGGGGGCGACGAAGAACTGGGTACGGCCCTCGGGGGTGGCGATGACCGGGCCGAGGGGCAGTCCCATGCGCTCGAGGCGGACCAGGGCCCGTCGCCCGGCGGGCTCGGCGACGTCGAGTACGTCGAACGCGCGACCGACGGGCAGCATCACCGCGGCGCCCGGGAACCCGCCCCAGGTCCTGCCCACGTCGTCGAGGGTGGCGCCGGCCGGGACGCGCGGGGCGAACTCCAGGGGGTGCGCCCCCGGTTGGCGGCAACCGGGGCGTCCGCAGGAGCAGACGCCCGCCGCGGCCCGTGCGCCGGGCACCGCGTCCCAGCCCCACAGTCCCGTGAACTCGGCGACGGCGGTGCACTCGGACGAGCGACCGCGCCTGCGCGCGCCGGAGCGGATCTCGCGAATGCCGCCGATCGTGAAGCCCATGCCCCCTCCAACGGGTCCTGCGCGCCGCTGGTTACGCAGCGGTCGAGCACCGTGACTCTGTGTGCTCCCGCTTCCCCGGGGACGCCCGATCCAGGCAGCGCCCTGGAGTGCCGCGGGTGGTGGGCTCGGCTCCGCGCGCCCCTGAGTGCTTCGCTCCGCTCACCCCTGGCTGTTCTCTGTCAAGTGAATCGCGTACAGGTCACCGGGAGTTCATTCGAAGGGGTGGCGAATGGTGGCGTTTCCGGGATCGCCGTGGCCGGGACCGTGATCGTAGGATTACTTTGAGTAGGCGGGTCCTGTGGGTGCTTGCGCTCGTGGGTATGCCGGAGGCAAGTCGGGTTTCCGTTCGAAGGGTGACAAGTGCCGTACGGCGGGCTCTATTTACCGGCATTCTGATAAGGCTTGGCGCACTCAGTGACAAGTGGTCTCAGGGATGGGGGCGTTCCAGTGAGCGGCAACGGCGGAAGCGGGAACAGCGCTGCGAGCGCGGACAGGCGCCCGAACGAGCTGCTCACGTCGTGGTTCGTGCGCAGCGGCTGGTCGAAGGGCGAACTCGCACGTCAAGTGAACCGCCGAGCCCGCCAGTTGGGCGCCAACCACATCTCCACCGACACGTCGCGCGTGCGCCGCTGGCTGGACGGGGAGAACCCCCGCGAGCCCATCCCCAGGATCCTCTCCGAGCTGTTCTCCGAGCGGTTCGGCTGCGTCGTCTCGGTCGAGGACCTCGGACTGCGCGCGGCCCGGCAGTCGCCCTCCGCGACCGGCGTCGACCTGCCCTGGACCGCACCGCAGACGGTGGCCCAGCTCAGCGAGTTCTCCCGCAGCGACCTGATGCTGGCGCGCCGAGGCTTCCTCGGGACGTCGCTGGCCCTGTGCGCCGGGCCGTCCCTCATCGAGCCGATGCAGCGCTGGCTGGTCCCCTCGCCGTCCGCCCCGGTCGAGCAGCCGGAGTCGGTGCCGACCAGCCGGGCGCGCGGCAGGCTCTCCCGGCCCGAACTGGACCTGCTGGAGTCCACCACCGTGATGTTCCGGCAGTGGGACGCCCAGTGCGGCGGCGGCCTGCGACGCAAGGCGGTCGTCGGGCAGCTGCACGAGGTGACCGACCTGCTCCAGGAGCCCCAGCCCGAGTCCACCTCGCGCAGGCTGTTCAAGGTCGCCGCCGAGCTGGCCGAGCTCGCCGGCTGGATGAGCTACGACGTGGGGCTGCAGCCGACCGCGCAGAAGTACTTCGTCCTCGCCCTGCACGCGGCGAAGGAGGCCGGGGACCGGCCGCTCGGCAGCTACGTGCTGTCGAGCATGAGCCGCCAGATGATCCACCTCGGCCGGCCGGAGGACGCGCTGGAGCTGATCCACCTCGCCCAGTACGGCAGCCGCGACTGCGCCGGCCCCCGCACCCAGTCCATGCTGTATGCGATGGAGGCCCGCGCCTACGCCAACATGGGCCAGCCCGGCCGGTGCAAGCGCGCGGTCCGGATGGCCGAGGACACCTTCGCCGAGACCGACGAGTGGGACGAGCCGGACCCCGACTGGATCCGCTTCTTCTCCGAGGCAGAGCTGTACGGGGAGAACAGCCACTCCTTCCGCGACCTCGCCTACGTCGCCGGCCGCAGCCCCGCCTACGCCTCGCTGGCCGAACCCCTGATGCGGCGGGCCGTCGAACTGTTCGCGGGCGACGGCGACCACCAGCGCTCCTATGTGCTGAACCTGATCGGCATGGCCACGGTCCACCTGCTGCAACGCGAGCCCGAGCAGAGCACGGTTCTCGCCACGCAGGCCATGAAGGAGGCCAAGAAGGTGCGCTCCGAGCGCGTCAACACTCGTATCCGAAAGACGGTCGACAGCGCCGTACGCGATTTCGGCGACCTCTCCGAGGTCGTGGACCTGACCGCGCGGCTCACCGTCGAGCTGCCGGAGACGGCCGAAGCGGTCTGAAGCAACCGGCCCGACGTGCCGCCGACAGCGGTCCACCGGGCGAAAACCCCAGAACCCCGGCCGCGGCCGGTCCTCCCGAACTGCCCGACTCGGCTCCCCCATGCCAGGTCATCGGAAGGCCGTCCGCGGCCGGTTTCCTTCCTTCAGTGAAGGTTGCGCCACGATAACGATCCGCTCGTCGAACATCAGCCAGTTCACCGAGGCGTAACGCACACGGCGCCTTCGTCACGGCGGCGAAACAACGAGGGGCTTCCACCGAAACCGCGCTGCGCGAATCTCATGGCGCATAACCGGCCCACACCCTCACGAACCCGCTCTGGCTTCGCCCGCACGGGGCCGTACTACGACGAGGAGACGCCGATGGCAGCAGCCATCACGCTTGCCGCGGAGGCACCCAAGCTGTCCTCCGCGAACACAGGCTTCATGCTCATCTGTTCCGCCCTGGTGCTGATCATGACCCCGGGCCTCGCCTTCTTCTACGGAGGCATGGTCAGGGTCAAAAGCACGCTGAACATGCTGATGATGAGCTTCATCAGCATCGGGATCGTCACCATCCTGTGGGTGTTGTACGGCTTCTCGCTCGCCTTCGGGACCGACTCCGGCAGCCTCATCGGCTGGAACTCGGACTGGCTCGGTCTCAGCAACATCGGTCTGACGGAGCTGTGGGACGGCTACACCATCCCGATCTTCGTGTTCATGGTCTTCCAGATGATGTTCGCGATCATCACGCCCGCCCTGATCAGCGGCGCGCTCGCCGACCGCGTCAAGTTCTCCGCCTGGGCGCTGTTCGTCGCCCTGTGGGCCACGGTCGTCTACTTCCCGGTCGCGCACTGGGTCTGGGGCGCCGGCGGCTGGGCCTTCGAGCTGGGCGTCATCGACTTCGCCGGCGGCACGGCCGTCCACATCAACGCCGGTGCCGCGGCCCTCGGCGTGATCCTCGTCATCGGCAAGCGCGTCGGGTTCAAGAAGGACCCGATGCGCCCGCACAGCCTGCCGCTGGTCATGCTCGGCGCCGGTCTGCTGTGGTTCGGCTGGTTCGGCTTCAACGCCGGCTCGTGGCTCGGCAACGACGACGGCGTCGGCGCGCTGATGTTCGTCAACACGCAGGTCGCCACCGCCGCCGCCATGCTGGCCTGGCTCATCTACGAGAAGATCCGCCACGGCGCGTTCACCACGCTGGGCGCCGCCTCCGGCGCGGTCGCCGGTCTGGTCGCCATCACCCCCTCGGGCGGAGCGGTCTCCCCGCTCGGCGCGATCGCCGTCGGCGCCATCGCCGGTCTGCTCTGCGCCATGGCCGTCGGCCTGAAGTACAAGTTCGGTTACGACGACTCGCTCGACGTCGTCGGCGTCCACCTCGTCGGCGGTGTCATCGGCTCCCTGCTGATCGGCTTCTTCGCCACCGGCAAGGGCCAGTCCACCGCGACCGGCGTCTTCTACGGCGACCACTCCTTCGACCAGCTGTGGAAGCAGTGCGCCGGAGTGTTCGCGGTCCTCGCCTACTCACTGGTGGTCTCCGCGATCCTCGCCTTCCTCCTCGACAAGACCATCGGCATGCGGGTCTCCGAGGACGACGAGATCGCCGGCATCGACCAGGCCGAGCACGCCGAGACCGCATACGACTTCAGCGGGGCCGGCGGCGGCGCCGCCCGCACGACCGCCCTCCCGACCGCCGTCGCCGGGGCGAGCAAGAAGGTGGACGCATGAAGCTCATCACCGCCGTCGTCAAGCCCCACCGGCTCGACGAGATCAAGGAAGCCCTCCAGGCCTTCGGCGTGCACGGACTGACGGTCACCGAGGCCAGCGGCTACGGTCGTCAGCGGGGACACACCGAGGTCTACCGCGGCGCCGAGTACACGGTGGACCTGGTCCCCAAGATCCGCATCGAGGTACTGGCCGAGGACGACGACGCCGAGCAGCTGATCGACGTCATCGTCAAGGCCGCCCGCACCGGCAAGATCGGTGACGGCAAGGTCTGGTCCCTCCCGGTCGAGACGGCCGTACGGGTCCGCACCGGCGAGCGCGGTCCGGACGCGCTCTGACGGCAGAAGAGAACAGGAGTCGCTGGGTGACGAGTACGGACGTGCGCATGGATGCAGAGGACTCGGGACCCAGCGGCTACGCGGCGGCCCGGCTGCGCCTCCTCACCGAGGAGGCGCAGTCCGGGCCGCCGCGCCGTGCGGCCCTCGCCGAACTGACCGACGACTGGCTGGCCGGGCTCTTCACGGCCGGCGCCGAGGAACTGAAGGGCGTGTCCCTGGTCGCCGTCGGCGGCTACGGCCGCGGCGAGCTCTCCCCGCGCAGCGACCTCGACCTGCTGCTCCTGCACGACGGCGCCGACCCCAAGACCGTCGCCGCCCTCGCCGACCGCCTCTGGTACCCCGTCTGGGACCTGGGCCTCGCACTCGACCACTCGGTCCGCACCCCGGCGGAGGCCCGCAAGACCGCCGGCGAGGACCTCAAGGTCCAGCTCGGCCTGCTGGACGCCCGCCACCTCGCCGGCGACCTCGGCCTCACCGCCGGACTGCGGACGTCCGTCCTCGCCGACTGGCGCAACCAGGCGCCCAGGCGCCTGCCCGAACTCCAGGAACTGTGCGCCGAGCGCGCCGAGCGCCAGGGCGAGCTGCAGTACCTGCTGGAACCCGACCTGAAGGAGGCGCGCGGCGGACTGAGGGACGCCACCGCGCTGCGCGCCGTCGCCGCCTCCTGGCTGGCCGACGCGCCCCGTGAGGGGCTCGCCGACGCCCGCCGCCGGCTCCTCGACGTCCGCGACGCCCTCCACCTGGCCACCGGCCGTGCCACCGACCGTCTCGCGCTGCAGGAGCAGGACCAGGTGGCCGCCGAGCTGGACCTGCTCGACGCCGACACCCTGCTGCGGCAGGTGTACGAGGCGGCGCGCGTCATCTCCTACGCGAGCGACGTCACCTGGCGCGAGGTCGGGCGCGTCCTGCGCTCGCGCGCCGTGCGGCCGCGGCTGCGCGCGATGCTGGGCGGCGGCAAGCCCGCACCCGAGCGGTCTCCGCTGGCCGAAGGGGTCGTGGAACAGGACGGCGAGGTGGTGCTCGCCCGCGCCGCGCGCCCCGAACGCGACCCCGTGCTCCCGCTGCGCGCCGCGGCCGCCGCCGCGCAGGCCGGCCTGCCGCTGTCCCTGCACGCCGTCCGGCGCCTCGCCGCCACCGTGCGCCCGCTGCCCACGCCGTGGCCCGCCGAGGCCCGCGAGCAGCTGGTCACCCTGCTCGGCTCCGGTCAGCCCACCGTCGAGGTCTGGGAGGCGCTGGAGGCCGAGGGGCTGATCACCCTCCTGCTGCCCGACTGGGAGCGGGTCCGCTGCCGGCCGCAGCGCAACGCCGTGCACATCTGGACCGTCGACCGGCACCTCATCGAGACCGCCGTGCGCGCCTCCGAGTTCACCCGCCGCGTCCACCGGCCCGACCTCCTGCTGGTCGCCGCGCTGCTGCACGACATCGGCAAGGGCTGGCCCGGCGACCACTCGGTGGCCGGCGAGATCATCGCCAAGGACGTGGCCGCCCGCATCGGCTTCGACCGCGCCGACGTGAACGTGCTGGCCGCCCTCGTCCGCCACCATCTGCTGCTCGTCGACACGGCCACCCGGCGCGACCTGGAGGACCCGGCCACCGTGCGCGCGGTCGCCGAGGCGGTCGGCTCGCAGAGCACGCTGGAACTGCTGCACGCCCTCACCGAGGCGGACGCACTGGCCACCGGGCCCGCCGCCTGGTCGACCTGGCGGGGCTCACTCGTGGCGGACCTCGTCAAGCGGGTCGCGGCGGTCCTCGCCGGCAACGAACCGGAGGAGCCGGACGACACCGCGCCCACCGCCGAGCAGGAACGCCTCGCCATCGAGGCGGTCGCCACCGGCAGCCCGGTGCTGGCGCTGCGCGCTCAGACCGAGACGCCCGCCGGGACCGCGGGGGAGCAGCCGGCCGGCGACCCCGAGCCGCTCGGCGTGGAGCTGCTCATCGCCGTGCCCGACCAGGAGGGCGTGCTGCCCGCGGTGGCCGGCGTCCTCGCCGTGCACCGGCTGACCGTGCGCACCGCCGAGCTGCGCGCCCAGGACCTCCCCGACGGCGTCGACGGCTCGGTCCTCCTGCTGAACTGGCGGGTCGCCGCCGAGTACGGCTCGCTGCCCCAGGCGGCCCGGCTGCGCGCCGACCTCGTGCGCGCGCTGGACGGCTCGCTGGACATCGCCGGACGGCTCGCCGAGCGCGACGCCGCCTACCCGCGCCGACGGGGCGTGGTGGCCCCGCCGCCCCGCGTGACGGTGGCCTCCGCGGCCTCCCGGCACGCCACCGTCATCGAGGTGCGCGCCCAGGACGCGCCGGGGCTGCTGTTCCGCATCGGCCGGGCGCTGGAGGACGAGGGCCTGCGGGTGCGCAGCATGCACGTCTCCACTCTCGGCGCGAACGCCGTGGACGCCTTCTACGTCACCGGAACGGACGGCGCGCCCCTGCCGGGCGACGAGGCCGTCGCCGTCGCCCGGAAGCTGGAGGAGACGCTGCGGGCGTGATCGGGCGCCGCGCGGCCCGTCCCCGCCCGCCGAATGCGGCAGGCGGGGACGAATGTCTTGCGCGGCCGGATACTCTGGAAGACGCTCAGACCGCCCCCGACACCGAGGACCGACGCCGCCGTGTTCGATACTCTCTCCGATCGCCTCTCAGCGACCTTCAAGAACTTGCGCGGCAAGGGGCGCCTGAGCGAAGCGGACATCGACGCCACGGCGCGCGAGATCCGCATCGCCCTCCTCGAGGCGGACGTGGCCCTGCCGGTCGTCCGCACGTTCATCAAGAACGTCAAGGAGCGCGCCCTCGGCGCCGAGGTCTCCAAGGCCCTGAACCCCGCGCAGCAGGTCCTGAAGATCGTCAACGAGGAACTCGTCACGATCCTCGGCGGTGAGACCCGCCGCCTGCGCTTCGCCAAGCAGCCGCCCACGGTGATCATGCTGGCCGGCCTCCAGGGCGCCGGAAAGACGACCCTCGCGGGCAAGCTCGGGCGCTGGCTGAAGGAGCAGGGCCACTCGCCGCTGCTCGTCGCCTGCGACCTCCAGCGCCCGAACGCCGTCAACCAGCTCAGCGTCGTCGCCGAGCGTGCCGGCGTCGCCGTCTACGCCCCGCAGCCCGGCAACGGGGTGGGCGACCCGGTGCAGGTCGCCAAGGACTCCATCGAGTTCGCGAAGGCCAAGGTCCACGACATCGTGGTCGTGGACACCGCCGGCCGGCTCGGCATCGACGCCGAGCTGATGCAGCAGGCCGCGGACATCCGCGACGCCGTCTCGCCCGACGAGATCCTCTTCGTCGTCGACGCGATGATCGGCCAGGACGCCGTCAACACCGCCGAGGCCTTCCGTGACGGCGTCGGCTTCGACGGCGTCGTGCTGTCCAAGCTGGACGGCGACGCCCGCGGCGGCGCGGCCCTGTCGATCGCCTCGGTGACCGGCAAGCCGATCATGTTCGCCTCCAACGGCGAGAAGCTCGACGAGTTCGACGCGTTCCACCCCGACCGGATGGCCTCCCGCATCCTCGACATGGGTGACCTGCTCACCCTGATCGAGCAGGCGGAGAAGACGTTCAGTCAGGAAGAGGCCGAGAAGATGGCCTCCAAGCTCGCGTCCAAGAAGGGCCAGGACTTCACCCTGGACGACTTCCTGGCCCAGATGGAGCAGGTCAGGAAGATGGGCAGCATCTCCAAGCTGCTCGGCATGCTGCCCGGCATGGGCCAGATCAAGGATCAGATCGCCAACCTCGACGAGCGCGACGTCGACCGCACCGCCGCGATCATCAAGTCGATGACCCCGGGCGAGCGCCAGGACCCGACGATCATCAACGGCTCGCGCCGCGCCCGTATCGCCAAGGGCTCCGGCGTCGAGGTCAGCGCCGTCAAGGGGCTGGTCGAGCGGTTCTTCGAGGCGCGCAAGATGATGTCCCGGATGGCCCAGGGCGGCGGCATGCCGGGGATGCCGGGCATGCCCGGCATGGGCGGCGGCGCCGGCCGGCAGCGGAAGCAGCCGAAGCAGGCCAAGGGCAAGCAGCGCTCCGGCAACCCGATGAAGCGCAAGCAGCAGGAGCTGGAGGCGGCCCAGCGCCGCGAGGCGCAGGCCCAGGGCGGCAACGCGCTCGGTCTGCCGCAGCAGGGCGCCCAGGACTTCGAGCTGCCCGACGAGTTCAAGAAGTTCATGGGCTGAGCACCTCCCCGAGTCCTTCGGCCGGCTTCGGCCATCGAGGGCGTCCTCCGCGACGGAGGGCGCCCTCGGCGCGTCCCGGCGCATCCTTGCGCGACCTCAGCGCATGCCGTGTCCGGCGCTCTGTCGTAGCGTCCAGATATGAGCAATGCCGCTCCGGAGCGCAAGGCCCCCGACCAGCCGTGGCGCACCGAGGGCGCCCCGGACGACGGTCGGCGCCCGCCGGACGGCAGGAAGGCGCGCGGCCGCTGGTGGGGGCTGGCCGTCACCGCGGTGATCGTCTTCCTGCTGGTGTACGTCGGACTGAACTACCTCGGCGGGGGCGACGAGCCGACGATCTCCTACACCGAGTTCAGCCGGCAGGTCGACGCCGGCAACGTCGACAAGATCTACTCCAAGGGCGACGCCATCCAGGGCCAGCTCAAGAAGGCCCGCGACGATCCGGACGGCGGCGGCCAGTACACCAAGTTCACGACCCAGCGGCCGGCCTTCGCGGACGACGACCTCTGGCAGAGCCTGGACCGCCAGGACGTCACGGTGACCGCCCGGCCGGTCGTGCAGCAGCGCAGTCTGCTGGCCAACCTGCTCCTCTCGCTGGTGCCGATCGTGCTCCTGGTCGCCGTGTGGATCTTCTTCGCCCGGCGCTTCGGCGGCGGTCCGGGCGGCGCGGGCGGCATGCTCGGGCGCAAGACGCCGCCCAAACCGGTGGGCCTGCGGCCCGACGGACGGCGCACCACGTTCGCCGACGTGGCCGGCATCGACGAGGTCAAGGGTGAGCTGGACGACGTCGTCGACTTTCTCGAACACCCGGAGATCTACCGCCGGATGGGCGCGAAGATGCCCCGCGGTGTGCTGCTCGCCGGGTCGCCGGGCACCGGCAAGACCCTGCTGGCGCGCGCGGTGGCGGGTGAGGCCGGCGTGCCGTTCTTCTCCGCCTCGGCCTCCGAGTTCATCGAGATGATCGTCGGCGTCGGCGCGTCCCGCGTGCGGGAACTGTTCGCCGAGGCCCGCAAGGTGGCGCCCTCGATCATCTTCATCGACGAGATCGACACCATCGGGCGGGTCCGCAGCGGCGGCGCCTCGGTGAGCGGGCACGACGAGCGCGAGCAGACGCTGAACCAGATCCTCACCGAGATGGACGGCTTCTCGGGGGCCGAGGGCGTCATCGTCATCGCGGCGACCAACCGCGCCGACATCCTGGACCCGGCGCTCACCCGGCCGGGCCGCTTCGACCGGGTGGTCAGCGTCTCGCCGCCGGACCGCGCCGGCCGCGAGGCGATCCTCGCCATCCACACCCGCGAGATCCCGCTGGGACCGGACGTGGACCTCGCCCGGCTGGCGCGGACCACCCCGGGCATGACGGGAGCGGATCTCGCCAACCTCGCCAACGAGGCCGCGCTGCTCGCCGTCAAGCGGGGACAGGAGCAGGTGACGCAGTCCGACCTGTCCGAGGCGCTGGAGAAGGTGCAGCTCGGGGCCGAGCGCACGCTGATCATGCCGGAGGAGGACCGCCGGCGCACCGCGTTCCACGAGAGCGGCCACGCCCTCCTCGGCATGCTGCAACCCGGCGCCGACCCGGTCCGCAAGGTCACCATCGTGCCGCGCGGCCGCGCTCTCGGCGTGACCATGTCGACCCCGGAGGTCGAGCGGTACGCGCTCTCCGAGGAGTATCTGCGCGGCCGCATCATCGGCGCGCTCGGCGGCATGGCGGCCGAACAGATCGTCTACGGCGTCGTCACGACCGGCGCCGAGAACGACCTGGAGCAGGTCACCAACATCGCGCGCGGGATGGTCGCGCGGTGGGGCATGAGCGAGCGGGTGGGCCGCCTCTCCGCCCTCCCCAACGACGCCCAGCAGGCCTACGGCCTCGCCGCGGCCCCGGGGACCCTGGACGTCATCGACAGCGAGATGCGACGCCTGGTCGACGAGTGCTACGACGAGGCCTGCCGCAAACTCCGCGACCACCGCGGGCAGTTGGACGCCCTCGCCCTGGCGCTCCTGGAGCACGAGACGCTGGAGGAGGCGGACGCGTACCGCATCGCCGGCATCACCCGGCTCGCCAAGAAGGACGCCTAGTGCCGGGCCCGTTCATGGACCCGATCACCGCCCCTGTCACGGCCGCGGACCCGGTTACGGCCACTGCCCCTGTCACGGCCACCGCCCCGGCCACCGTCCCGGTCACGGACCCGGCGACCGTCCCACGAACCCGGCCCCGGACCAGGACGTGCAGCCGGACCGGGACCTGCCCGTGCCTGCGGCCGTGGGGGCGTGGGCTCACGGAGTCCGGGCGATCAGGTACCGGAACACGTTCGGCATCCAGACCGTGCCGTCCGCCCGCCGGTACGGGTGGAGCGCCTCCGCCGTCTCCTTCTCGACCTGCGCCTGGTCGGTCGCCGCGACCGCCGCGTCGAACAGGCCCGTGGAGAGCAGCCCCTTGAGGGCGCTGTCCAGGTCGGCGTACCCGAACGGACAGGCCACCCGGCCCGATCCGTCCGGCCGCAGACCGGCCCGCCGGGCGACGTCCTCGAGGTCGTCGCGGAGCGCGGGCCGCAGCCGGACCGTGCCGCGGTCCTGGTCCGCCGCCCTGGCCGCGATCCGGAGCACCGCCGTGGTGGCACAGCGCTCGGGCGGACCCCAGCCGACGAGCACCACGGGCGCGCCGCGCCGGGCGAGCGGCGACGCCGCCGCCAGCAGCACGGCCAGTTCCTCCGTGTCGCCCGCCACGCGTCCGATCGGCTCGAAGGCCGTCACCAGGGTGTACGGGGGCGTCTGCGCCTCCGTCCGGCCCGTGGGCAACCGGTCGGTGAGCCGGATGTCCGCACGCGCGTGCGTCGCCGAGCCCTCCCGCAGGAGTAGCCGCTCGCGCGCGAGGGCCAGCAGCGCGGGGGAGGAGGACTCGACGCCGGTGAGGGCCGCGCCCCTGGAGGCCGCCATCACCAGGGCGAGCCCGGAGCCGGAGCCGAGGGAGAGGAGCCGGCTGCCCGGCCCCACGTCCAGCCGCTCGTAGACGGCCTCGTAGAGCGGAACCAGCATCCGTTCCTGGATCTCGGACCAGTCACGCGCGCGTGCACCCTGATCCTCGAGGGGCGCCGGCCCCGCGTGAGGCAGGTGCTGTCGCACGAGCACAGGTGTCATGGAAAAGCGCCCCAATCCGCCGAGAGTCTGTGTCCGTACTCGATCAGTGGGCCCCCGTGCAGTGCTACGGCACCGCCCCCGTATGCCAGGTAACTCCCCGTCCGCGGCCGCGTCCAGGGGTAGCGGAGCCCTGCTTGAGGACGGCATGTGCCGGTGGCGAGAATTCACATTCCGGCAATGTGGACCCGTACCATCGCGCCATGGCAAAGGCACCCGTTCTCACCCCACGGGCGGACGACTTCCCTCGCTGGTACCAGGATCTGATCGGCAAGGCGGAACTGGCCGACAACGGCCCGGTGCGCGGCACGATGGTGATCCGGCCGTACGGGTACGGGCTGTGGGAGCGGATGCAGGCGGAGATGGACGCCCGGATCAAGCGGACGGGCGCCGAGAACGCGTACTTCCCGCTGCTGATCCCGCAGTCGTATCTCACCCGCGAGGCGGACCATGTCGAGGGCTTCGCACCCGAGTTGGCGGTGGTCACGCACGGCGGCGGCAAGGAGCTGGAGGAGCCTGCGGTCGTGCGGCCCACCTCCGAGACCATCGTCAACGAGTACTTCTCCAAGTGGGTGCAGAGCTATCGGGACCTGCCCCTGCTGATCAACCAGTGGGCCAACGTGGTCCGTTGGGAGCTGCGCCCACGCCTCTTCCTGCGCACGTCGGAGTTCCTCTGGCAGGAGGGCCACACCGCGCACGCCACGTACGAGGAGGCCCGCGACTTCGCCGCCCGCATCCATCGCGAGGTCTACGGGGACTTCCTGGAGAACGTGCTCGCGATCGATTTCGTCGCCGGCCGCAAGACGGCGAAGGAGCGCTTCGCGGGCGCCGTCAACACGCTCACCCTCGAAAGCATGATGGGCGACGGCAAGGCCCTCCAGATGGTCACCAGCCATGAGCTGGGCCAGAACTTCGCCAAGGCCTTCGACACCCGGTACCTGACCAGGGACGGCACACGGGAGCTGGTCTGGCAGACCTCCTGGGGCTCGACCACCCGCATGATCGGCGCCCTGGTCATGACCCACGGCGACGACGACGGGCTGCGGGTGCCGCCGCGACTGGCGCGGATCCAGGTCGTCGTCCTGGCGGTCAAGGACGACGAGGCGGTTCTGGCCAAGGTCCGCGAGCTCGGCGACCGGCTGACGGCGGCCGGGCTGCGCGTCCGGGTCGACGACCGCACCGATGTGCCGTTCGGCCGGCGCGCCGTCGACTGGGAGCTCAAGGGCGTGCCGGTGCGGGTCGAGGTCGGGCCCCGCGACCTGCCCGGCGGCACGGCGATGCTGGTACGCCGCATCCCGGGAGGCAAGGAGCCGGTGGCGGTCGACGCGCTGGCGGACCTGCTGCCCTCCGTCCTCGAGGAGGACCAGGCACTGCTGCTCCGGCAGTCGCGCGAGCGCCGCGAATCGCGGACGGCGGACGTCTCGACGGTCGAGGAAGCCGTCGAGGCGGTGGGCGCCGGCGGCTGGGCGCGCCTCCCGTGGGCGTCCCTGGGCGAAGAAGGCGAGGCCGCGCTGGCCGGGCAGTCGCTGACCGTGCGATGTCTCGTCGCCGAGGACGGGTCGGTGCCGGACGCCGAAGACGCCCCCGGTAACGTCGCGGTCGTCGCACGCGCTTACTGAAGCAGCGCCCTCCGCGCGTGAGGGCGGCCGAAACGCCTCTTGCGCCCCCGGGAGACCTCCGCGCCCCGGCGTGCGGACAAGGTCTACGCGCCGGGTCGTACCGGGGACTACGCACCAGCTTGATACGAGCTGCGAGGCTTCTCCGCAGATCAGCGCACCCGCCCTCGTCCGGACGCATGAGTACCGACTGACGGGTACGTGCAAATTATTTGGGATGCCCCGGAATAGGAACACGGGGGCACCCCCGCTCGTTGTCATTACGTGAGCACGACACAGACACCACCAGTTCTCGCCGCAGAGCTGGCAGAGGCGTGGGCCGACATTCAGCGGTACCACCCCGAACTGCCGGATCTCGCCGCGCCAGAGTCCCTGATCGGGGAGTCGTCGTCCGCATGCGGTCACGAGCTCTCCTTCGAGCGACTGCTTCACGAGGCAGTCCATGGCATCGCCGCCGCCCGCGGCGTCCGCGACACCTCCCGCGCCGGCCGCTACCACAACCGCAGATTCCTCGCGATCGCCGAGGAGATGGGGCTGGACCACCCCGAGGAACCGCACCCCAGCAGCGGCTTCTCCCTGGTCACGCTCAATCCCGAGGCCAAGCGCCGCTACCGCCCGACGATCGAGCGGCTGCAGCGGGCCCTCAAGGCCCACACGGCGGCCACCTCAGCCGACACCGCCCGCACCTTCCGCGGTCCGGCCGCCCGGCACGGCTCCTCCGGCGGAGGCGTCCGCGTCAAGGCCGTCTGCGACTGCGGGCGCAACGTCCGGGTCGTGCCGTCGGTCCTGGCCCAGGCGCCGATCGTGTGCGGGGGCTGCGGCAAGCCGTTCCGCATCCCGGAGATCGTCGGCGCGGCCTAGGTCCGCGACCGAGCCGGGCGTAGGGCCCCGGCCGGGAGCGGTCCGGTACCGGCATCTCGTGGCTGCCGGTCCACGGCGAGGGCGGGGCGCCCGTCCGCCGCGCACCGCAGTGCCTCCCCCGGCGCCCCACGGCCCCGGGGGACCTTCAGGGGCGCTGCAGGGCGCGGTCCGGCGCCCCGCCGCGCGGGGTCGCGCATCGGGCGCGGCGTCGCGTGACGCCAGGGGCTGCTCAGGCGTGCCCGGGCGCCGCCCCTCGGCCGAGGCGACCCGTCGGGTGTGGCACAATGGTCAGCTGTACTCGACAGTCGCACAGGACCCCTCTCTCCTCCGGCTGACGCGTCCATCGGGCACTCGGGTACCGCAACCCCACGCGGCCATCTCGCCGTGCCCAACCACGTCAAGACCAGGAGACACCACTTCCGTGGCAGTCAAGATCAAGCTGAAGCGTCTGGGCAAGATCCGTTCGCCTCACTACCGCATCGTCGTCGCCGACTCCCGCACCCGTCGTGACGGCCGTGCGATCGAGGAGATCGGCAAGTACCAGCCGACGTACCACCCGTCCGTCATCGAGGTGGACGCCGACCGCGTCGCCTACTGGCTGGGTGTCGGCGCGCAGCCGACCGAGCCGGTCCTCGCCATCCTGAAGAAGACCGGCGACTGGCAGAAGTTCAAGGGCGAGCCCGCCCCGGCGCCGCTGCTCGTCGCCGAGCCGAAGAAGGCCCGCCCGTCGTTCGAGGCCCTCGGCGGCGACGACTCGGGCAAGGGTGAGGCCATCACCCAGAAGAAGAAGGCCGAGAAGAAGGACGAGGCTGCCGCCGAGTCCTCTGAGTCGACCGAGGCCTGAGCAGCATGCTCGAAGAGGCGCTTGAGCACCTCGTGAAGGGCATCGTCGACAACCCCGACGATGTGCAGGTCGCCTCGCGCAACCTGCGCCGCGGGCGGGTGCTCGAGGTCCGTGTCCACCCGGACGACCTCGGCAAGGTGATCGGCCGCAACGGCCGCACCGCACGCGCTCTGCGCACCGTCGTGGGCGCCATCGGCGGCCGGGGCGTCCGCGTCGACCTCGTCGACGTGGATCACGTCCGCTGACGCGTTTGAGCACCACCGGCTCGGGCCGGGGAAGGCCACTGGGCCGTCCCCGGCCCGCAGTCGTTACGGCACTCGTGACGACAGGCACCGACAGGCACGACAGGAGATCTTCAGAAGTGCAGCTCGTAGTCGCACGGATCGGCCGCGCCCACGGCATCAAGGGCGAGGTCACCGTCGAGGTACGCACCGACGAGCCGGAGCTGCGGCTCGCACCCGGCGCCGTCCTGTTCACGGACCCGGCCACGGCCGGCCCGCTGACCATCGAGACCGGCCGCGTCCACAGCGGCCGCCTCCTTCTGCGCTTCGAGGGCGTGCGCGACCGCAACGCCGCCGAGGCCCTGCGCAACACCCTCCTGATCGCCGAGGTCGATCCCGAGGAGCTGCCCGAGGAGGAGGACGAGTACTACGACCACCAGCTGATGGACCTGGACGTGGTCACCGTGGACGGCGCCGAGGTCGGCCGGATCACCGAGATCTCCCACCTGCCGTCCCAGGACCTCTTCATCGTGGAGCGGCCCGACGGCAGCGAGGTGATGATCCCCTTCGTCGAGTCGATCGTCACCGAGATCGACCTCGAGGAGCAGCGGGCGGTCATCGACCCGCCGCCCGGTCTCATCGACGACCGCGCCGAGGTCGCCGGCACCCGGGACGCGGCCGGGGAAGAGTCCTGATGCGCCTCGACGTCGTCACGATCTTCCCCGAGTACCTGGAACCACTGAACGTCTCCCTCGTCGGCAAGGCACGCGCGCGCGGGCAGCTCGACGTGCGGGTGCACGACCTGCGGGAGTGGACGTACGACCGGCACAACACGGTCGACGACACCCCCTACGGCGGTGGTCCCGGCATGGTCATGAAGACCGATCCATGGGGTGACGCCCTCGACTCCGTCCTCGCCGACGGTTACGAGAGGGGCGCCCACGCCCCCGCGCTCGTCGTCCCCACCCCCAGCGGCCGGCCCTTCACCCAGGAGCTGGCGGTCGAACTCTCCGGCCGCCCCTGGCTGATCTTCACGCCGGCCCGCTACGAGGGCATCGACCGGCGGGTCGTCGACGAGTACGCCGCCCGGATCCCCGTCTACGAGGTGTCCATCGGCGACTATGTGCTGGCCGGCGGGGAGGCGGCCGTCCTCGTCGTCACCGAGGCCGTGGCACGGCTGCTGCCCGGTGTGCTCGGCAACGCCGAGTCCCATCGCGACGACTCCTTCGCCCCCGGCGCCATGGCCAGCCTCCTCGAGGGGCCCGTCTACACCAAGCCGCCCGCCTGGCGCGGTCGGGAGATCCCCGAAGTGCTGCTCAGCGGCCACCACGGGAAGATCGCCCGGTGGCGCCGTGACGAGGCCCTGCGGCGCACGACGCTCCACCGGCCCGACCTGATCGAGCGCTGCGCGCCCGCGTCCTTCGACAAGAAGGACCGCGAGATGCTCTCCATCCTGGGCTGGACGCCCGACCCGGAGGGTGCGCCGTACGGCCGATTTTGGCGCAGGACCGACGCCGTGGAAGAATAGGTCGCTGTTGTGCGCCGTCCGGTGTGCGCCCCTGCCGCAGGGGGACACGACGCCCGCCTCGACGGGCACACGGCACTCAATCCTCGAACATCTAGTTCCGTTGATGACCTGTGGCATCAGCGAAGAAAGCAGACGAAATGTCTCACCTGCTCGACTCCGTCGACGCCGCGTCGCTGCGCAGCGACGTCCCGGCCTTCCGCCCGGGCGACACCGTCAACGTCCACGTGCGCGTCATCGAGGGCAACCGCTCCCGTGTGCAGCAGTTCAAGGGCGTGGTCATCCGCCGCCAGGGCGCCGGCGTCCGCGAGACCTTCACGGTCCGCAAGGTCTCGTTCTCCGTCGGCGTCGAGCGCACCTTCCCGGTGCACACCCCGATCGTCGAGAAGATCGAGCTCGTCACCCGCGGTGACGTGCGTCGCGCCAAGCTGTACTACCTCCGTGAGCTGCGCGGCAAGGCCGCGAAGATCAAGGAGAAGCGCGACAACTGAGCGATTTCCGGAGTTCATGGAGGGGCCGGATAGCATCTGGCCCCGATGGACACCGAAGCTCAGCCGACGCCGGAGCGCGATCGCTCCTCCCGCCCTTCCGTGGCCGCCGACGTCTCCCAGGAGACCGCGGACCCGCAGGGACCGGAGGGGCGGTCGCGTTTTGCGTGGGCGGGACGGATCGCGTCCTGGGTCCCCGGGGGCCGCTACAGCCTGACCGCCCTGGTCTGCCTGCTGTTTTTGCTCGTCCTCAACGCTTTCGTGGTGCAACCCTTCCAGATTCCCAGCGGATCCATGGAAAACGGGTTGAGGATCGGTGACCGCGTTCTCGTAAATAAGTTGGCGTACGGTTTCGGTGCCGAGCCGCGGCGCGGCGACGTCGTCGTGTTCGACGGCACCGGGTACTTCGGGAACTCCGACTACATCAAGCGCGTCGTGGGTGTGGGAGGAGATCACGTGGTCTGCTGCGACAAGGAGGGGAGGATCCAGGTGAACGGCCTGCCGGTCGACGAGTCGACATTCCTGTACCCCGGTGACAGCCCGTCCACGGTCGCCTTCGACGTGGCCGTGCCCGACGGCGCCCTGTTCGTCATGGGCGACCACCGCAGCCGCTCCAGCGACTCCCGGGACCGTCTGGGCTCACCGGGCGGCGGCATGATCCCCGTCGACGACGTGATCGGCCGCGCCGACTGGATCGTCTGGCCCCTCGCCCACCTCACCCGCCTCTCGCGTCCGAGCGCCTACGCGCGCGTGGCCGGTTCGGGGGGCGCCCGTGGGTAACCGCGGCAAGCCGCGCGGCGTCTCGGGCAGCGCCGCGGACAACCTCCTGCCCACCGGCGTCCGGCGCACCGCCGGCCCGGGCCCCGGCCGCTCCCGCGCGGAGCGGCGAAAGCTGCAGCGCAAGGTCAAGCGCAAGCGCAGGCGCTCGGCCGTGCGGGAGATTCCGCTGCTGGTCGGCGTCGCCGTGCTGATAGCCCTGGTGCTGAAGACCTTCCTGGTGCAGGCCTTCGTGATCCCGTCCGGCTCCATGGAGCAGACGATCCGGATCGGCGACCGCGTCCTGGTCGACAAGTTCACCCCGTGGTTCGGCTCCCGGCCCGAGCGCGGGGACGTCGTCGTCTTCAAGGACCCCGGCGGCTGGCTCGACGACGAGCAGACCACCGCCAAGAAGAAGGACCCGGTCGTCGTCAAGCAGATCAAGGAAGGGCTCACCTTCATCGGTCTGCTGCCGTCCGACAACGAGAAGGACCTCATCAAGCGGGTCGTGGGGGTGGGCGGCGACCACGTCAAGTGCTGCGACGCGCAGGGGCGGGTCACCGTCAACGGCGTTCCCCTGGAAGAGGGAAGCTACCTCTATCCCGGCAACACCCCTTCGGACGACCCGTTCGACATCACCGTCCCCCAGGGGCGGCTGTGGGTGATGGGCGACCACCGGGCCAACTCCGCCGATTCCAGGGCGCATCGCAACACCGACTACGGCGGCACCGTCTCGGAGGACGAGGTGGTCGGCCGGGCCATGGTGATCGCCTGGCCCCTCGGGCACTGGATCCGTCTCAAGGAACCGCAAACTTTCTCCTCGGTGACCGGCTCGGCCGTCGGGGCGACCGCCTCCGCCCAGCCGTCGCATAGGGTTGCTTCCGGCGGTCCGGACGGATCCGTCGGAAGACTCCCGACCCCTGCGGAACTCCCGCTCGTTATGGGAGTGGTGGGCCTGCGTCGTATGTGGGGCAGGCAGCGGCACAGAGTGAGGAGTTGGCGTGGGGGATGTGGCGGTTGGCGCACGGTCCGGGCACGACGGCGAGGAGCACCGCGGGCACCCCGTGGGAGCTGCCGACCCGGTCACGGACAGCGCCGTGACCCCCGGGAGTGACCCCGTGGCGGGCGGCGACGGTCCGCCGGCGGACGAACCGCCGCGCACCGGCGGCGACGGTTCGGACGGTTCGGCGCCGAAGGCGAAGAAGCCCCGCTCCTTCTGGAAGGAGCTGCCGATCCTGATCGGCATCGCGCTGGTCCTCGCGCTGCTGATCAAGACGTTCCTGGTGCAGGCCTTCTCCATCCCGTCGGCCTCGATGGAGAACACCCTCAAGATCGGCGACCGGGTGCTCGTCGACAAGCTGACCCCGTGGTTCGGCTCCGAGCCCGAGCGCGGCGAGGTCATCGTCTTCCACGACCCGGACAACTGGCTCGCGGGCGAGAACACCGTCGAGCCGAACGCCTTCCAGACCGTCCTCAGCTGGATCGGCCTGATGCCGTCGGCGGAGGAGAAGGACCTGATCAAGCGGGTCATCGGCGTCGGGGGTGACACCGTCGCGTGCAAGGGCACCGGCCCGCTCACGGTCAACGGCAAGGCGCTGAACGAGCCGTACGTGTACCCCGGCAACACCCCGTGCAGCCAGGACGACCAGGGCGGCCAGTTCTCGGTGAAGGTTCCCAAGGGCTACGTCTGGGTCATGGGCGACCACCGCCAGAATTCGCGCGACTCGCGTTACAACCAGTCGGACAAGAACCACGGCATGGTGCCCGTCGACCAGGTCGTCGGCCGCGCCATCGTCAAGGCCTGGCCGCTCAACCACTGGGGCACGCTGCCGGTGCCGGACACCTTCGAGCAGACCGGTCTGAGCGACCAGTCCGCGGCGTCCGCGGCCCTCACCGTCGCGCCGCAGGGTCTCGCCCTCGCCGGAGTCGTACCGGTGGTCCTGTGGCGGCGCCGGCGGACCGGGGACTCCCGCACCCGCTGACCGCGGCTCTCCGCTCCGGCCCCCCCCCGGGCCCTCGTTCGGCAAACCCTTTCCCAAGCGTGTGACCTCGGCCTGCGAAGACCGCGCCGACCGGGCGCGGCCGGGAAAGAGGGGGCTGACCCGGTTCGGTACCGCCGGGTAGGGTGCGGGTCCATGGGTGGCGAGAGCACTACACGAACGGCCCCGCGCAGCAGCGGCGGCACCAGCAGCGGCCCGGTGGGCAGCCGGACCGGACAGCGACTGTCCGGACTGGCCGTCGCACTGGGCCTCGTGCTGTTCCTCGGCGGGTTCGCCTGGGCGGCCCTGCTCTACCGGCCCTACACCGTGCCCACCAGCTCCATGAGCCCGACGATCGCCGCCGGCGACCGGGTGCTCGCCGAGCGCATCGACGGCGGCGAGGTGCGGCGCGGGGACGTGGTCGTCTTCACCGACAAGACCTGGGCGAGCAACGCGCCCGTGGTCAAGCGCGTGGTCGCGATCGGCGGCGACACGGTCTCCTGCTGCACCGACGGCAAGCTGACCGTCAACGGAAAGCAGATCGAGGAACCGTATCTGCCGCCGGGTACACTTGCCGAGATCAAGAACTTCCCCACCGTGAAGGTCCCCGACGGCAGGCTCTTCCTCCTCGGTGACGAGCGGCAGGGCTCCCTGGACTCCACCGCCCACCTCACCGACGCCGCCCAGGGCACGGTGGCCCGCAGTGCGGTCAAGGCCCGCGTCGACGCCGTCGTCTGGCCCATGAAGGGCATGCTGAAGCGGCCGACGGGCTTCGAGGACCTCGGGGTCCTCTCCCAGCCGGGTCCGCTGGGCACGATCGGCTGGCTGATCGTCGGCGGTGCCGTGCTGGTGCTCGGCGGCGGCGCCTACGGCCCGATCGCCAAGCGGACGGGCCGCCGCCGCGGCCGGCCGGAGCCCGCCGGTGCCCGCTGAGGCCGCGAACGAGCCGGCCGGCGTGGACGTCGACTCCTACGAGGGAGGGCTGCGCAAGGTGGCGCGGGTCGTCCTCCTCGACCCGCAGGACCGCATCCTGCTGCTGCACGGGCATGAACCGGACGATCCCGCCGACCACTGGTGGTTCACGCCCGGCGGCGGCGTGGAGGGCGACGAGACCCGTGAAGAGGCCGCTCTGCGGGAACTCGTCGAGGAGACCGGTATCACCGAGGTCGACCTCGGTCCGGTGCTGTGGCGGCGGATGTGCTCCTTCCCCTTCGCGGGCCGCCGCTGGGACCAGGACGAGTGGTACTACCTCGCCCGGACGACGGTGACCGCGACCCGGGCGACGGCCCTGACCGAGCTGGAACGGCGCAGTGTCGCCGGAGCGCGCTGGTGGACGTGTCAGGAACTGACCCAGGCACATGAGACGGTGTATCCGACCAGACTCGCCGAGCTGCTGCGCAGGCTGCTCGACGAAGGTCCTCCCGCCGGACCGGTGACCCTTGACACGGAAATCGTCTAGGGGCGCTCGGGACTGGCGCACAATGGGGGGATCGCACGGCTGAAGGGGAACATGCCATGAGCGCCGAGGACCTCGAGAAGTACGAGACCGAGATGGAGCTGAAGCTCTACCGGGAGTACCGCGATGTCGTCGGTCTGTTCAAATACGTGATCGAGACCGAGCGTCGTTTCTATCTGACCAACGACTACGAGATGCAGGTGCACTCGGTCCAGGGCGAGGTGTTCTTCGAGGTGTCGATGGCCGACGCCTGGGTGTGGGACATGTACCGGCCGGCCCGCTTCGTGAAGCAGGTGCGGGTCCTCACGTTCAAGGACGTGAACATCGAGGAGCTGAACAAGAGCGACCTGGAGCTTCCGGGGAGCTGAGCCGTGCCGGGTTCGCGCCGAGCGCCCTGGTGGGGCCGGCCCGGGCCGGATTCCCCCGGACGTGTGACGGAGTTCTCCACAGTGGCCGGTGTGTCCACCAAGATCCTTCCGGTGGCGGCGGATGCGTGAGCGTTGGCCCCGGAGGTGGTGCCGACATGAACGCACAACGGGCACGGGGCGCACTCGGCAGGTACGGAGAGGAGCTGGCCGCCCGGCGGCTGGCCGAGGCCGGGATGACGGTCCTGCAGCGCAACTGGCGCTGCGGCAGGACCGGTGAGATCGACATCGTCGCGCGGGACGGCGACGTCCTGGTGGTCTGCGAGGTGAAGACCCGCAGGGACGGCGGCTTCCAGCACCCTATGGCGGCGGTGACGCCGAAGAAGGCGGAGCGCCTGCGCGGGCTCGCCGAACGATGGATCCAGGCGCACGGCGGAGCCCCGCCGGGCGGCGTCCGGATCGACCTGGTCGGCGTGGTCCTGCCGCGCCGCGGAGCCGCCGTCGTGCAGCACGCGCGGGGGGTGGCCTGAGATGGGCTTCGCGCGCACGTGTGCGGTGGCGCTGGTGGGCGTCGAAGGCGTCGTCGTCGAGGTCCAGGCCGACCTCGAACCCGGAGTGGCGGCGTTCACCCTGGTGGGGCTGCCGGACAAGAGCCTGAGCGAGAGCCGGGACCGGGTGCGGGCGGCCGTGGTGAACTCGGGCGGCGACTGGCCGCAGAAGAAGCTCACGGTGGGCCTCAGCCCCGCGTCCGTGCCCAAGGGCGGATCCGGGTTCGACCTGGCCGTGGCCTGCGCGGTGCTCGGTGCGGCCGAACGGATCGACCCGCGGGTGCTCGCCGACATCGTGATGATCGGCGAGCTGGGCCTGGACGGACGCGTGCGCCCGGTGCGGGGCGTCCTCCCGGCGGTGCTGGCCGCCGCGACCGCTGGATACGAACAGGTGGTCGTCCCCGAGAGCGCCGCCGCCGAGGCCGCGCTGGTGCCGGGCGTCTCCGTGCTCGGGGTGCGCAGCCTGCGGCAGCTGATCGCCCTCCTCGCGGACGAGCCCGTTCCCGAGGAGGAGCCGGACGAGGCGGGCCGCCCGGACCCGCTCCTGGCCGGTCTGCGGATGCCGGGCACGGGCGCCGCCACCGGCCTGGGCGCCGCCTGCCCGGACCAGGAGCACGACCTCGCGGACGTCGTCGGCCAGCGCTCGGCGCGGACCGCCGTGGAGGTGGCCGCGGCGGGCGGACACCACCTCTTCCTGGAGGGCCCGCCCGGCGCCGGCAAGACGATGCTCGCGGAGCGTCTGCCCGCCGTGCTGCCCACGCTGAGCAGGGGGGAGTCGCTGGAGGTCACGGCGGTGCACTCGGTGGCCGGCCTGCTGCCGCCCGGCAAGCCCCTCATCGACGTGCCCCCGTACTGCGCCCCGCACCACTCGGCCACGATGCAGTCGCTGGTCGGCGGCGGTCCCGGCGTCGCCCGCCCCGGCGCGGTCTCGCTGGCCCACCGGGGCGTGCTCTTCCTCGACGAGACCCCCGAGTTCGGCAGCCGGGTCCTCGACGCCCTGCGGCAGCCGCTCGAGGCGGGACATGTGGTGATCGCGCGCAGCGCGGGCGTCGTGCGCTTCCCGGCGCGGTTCCTCATGGTGCTGGCCGCCAACCCGTGCCCGTGCGGGCGGTTCTCGCTGCGCGACGCCCTGTGCGACTGTTCGCCCGCCGCGGTCCGCCGCTACCAGGCGCGACTCTCCGGGCCGCTGCTCGACCGGGTCGACCTGCGCGTGGAGGTCGACCCGGTCAGCCGGGCCGAGTTGGCGTACCGCGGGTCCGGAGGCGAGTCGACGGCCACCGTCGCCGACCGGGTGCGGGCCGCCCGGGAGCGCGCGGCGGTCCGTCTGGCGGGCACCCCCTGGCGGACCAACTCCGAAGTGCCGGGGCGGGAGCTGCGCCACCGCTGGCACGCGGCGGTCGGCGCCATGGACGAGGCGGAGCGCAACCTGGAACGCGGGACCCTGACCGCCCGCGGGCTCGACCGCGTGCTGCGGGTCGCCTGGACCGTCGCCGACCTGGTCGGCCACGACCGGCCGGACGCCACGGACGTGGCCCTGGCCCTGCAACTGCGCACGGGGGTGCCCCGCGGGGTGCCGATGGCCCTCGGGGCCCTCACGTGAACGGCGGCGCCCGGGACGAGGACCGGCTGGCCCGGGTCTTCCTCGGCCGGGTCGTCGAGCCCGGCGACGAGGTCGGCGGGCAGTGGGTGCGCGAACGCGGCGCGCGGGAGGTGGTGCGGCGGCTGTGCGCGGACGGCGAGCCGCTGCCGGGAGTCACCGCGCGGCGCTGGGCCGGGCTGCGGGCGCGGGCCGAGCGGGCCGAACCGGAGCGCGACCTGGCCCTCGCCCAGGAGGCCGGGGTGCGGTTCGTGTGCCCGGGCGACGCCGAGTGGCCCGGCACCCTGGAGGAGCTCGGGGACGCCCGGCCGCTGGGGCTCTGGGTGCGCGGGCGCCCCAGCCTGCGGATGTGGGCGCTGCGCTCGGTGGCCGTCGTCGGCGCCCGCGCCTGCACCGAGTACGGCGCCCACATGGCCGCGTCCCTCGCCTGCGGCCTCGCCGAACGAGGGTGGGTGGTGGTGTCCGGCGGCGCCTACGGGGTCGACGGCGCCGCCCACCGGGGCGCCCTCGGAGCGGGCGGCGCCACCGTCGCGGTCCTCGCCTGCGGGGTCGACCGGCCCTATCCGCAGGGTCACGCACGGTTGATCGGCAGGATCGCCGAACAGGGGCTGGTGATCGGGGAGTTGCCGCCCGGCGAGCATCCGACGCCGAGCCGCTTCATCCTGCGCAACCGGGTGATCGCCGCGCTCACCCGGGGCACGGTGGTCGTGGAGGCCGCCCACCGCAGCGGCTCGCTGGTCACCGCCCGGGCGGCGCTGCGGTTGGGACGGCACACGATGGGAGTGCCCGGCCCGGCCACCAGCGGCCTGTCCGCCGGGGTGCACGAACTGCTGCGGCAGGAGGCGGTGCTCGTCACGGATGCCGCGGAAGTCGTCGAGCTGGTCGGTGACATGGGGGAGCTGGCGCCCGCCCGGCGTGGGCCGGCGCTGCCGCGCGACCTCCTCGAGCCGGGCGCCCGGCGCGTGCTGGCCGCGCTCCCGGCGCGCCGGACCGCGGCGGTCGACGAACTCGCCCGCGAAGCCCGGACGACACCGGACGACGCGGTCGCGAGGCTGTACGAGCTCCTTGCGCTCGGTTACGTCGAACGACACGGCGACGGCTGGAAGTTGACACGCCAGGCGATGGTCTCCGTTCGAGGGGATCGGCCTCCGTGTTGACCCGGGGGGTTCGGCCGTCCGGGGGAACGCCGAAAGCCTTGCGGAATCCGGTAGTTGACGCGACCTCCTGATGGCGACCGCGATCGACCTGCCCCGGGAGGGCGTCCAGCGGAACGTATCTGCGTGTCCGTCGGGCCACGCCCTTCGCGCACCGCGACACCGCAGTCACGCTACGCTCACGAGGATTCCGTCACAGACCGGCACCACTGCACCACCTGGTAGCACCTTCACCCACCCTGACGCACTTCACGGCAGAACGGCACAAGGCGACGAATGCCCCAGCACACCTCCGGGTCCGACCGGGCGGCGATCCCCCCAGCCGCCCGTGACGGTGGCAGCGTGCGGCCGCCCGCTCCCTCGACGCTCGACGAGCTGTGGCGCTCGTACAAGGCGACGGGCGACGAGCGGCTGCGGGAGCAGTTGATCCTGCACTACTCGCCACTGGTGAAGTACGTGGCGGGAAGGGTGAGCGTCGGCCTGCCGCCCAATGTGGAGCAGGCCGACTTCGTGTCCTCCGGGGTGTTCGGCCTGATCGACGCGATCGAGAAGTTCGACGTCGACCGGGAGATCAAATTCGAGACGTACGCGATCACCCGGATCCGGGGCGCGATGATCGACGAGCTCCGGGCGCTGGACTGGATCCCGAGGTCGGTCCGGCAGAAGGCGCGCAACGTGGAGCGGGCCTACGCCACGCTGGAGGCGCGGCTGCGGAGGACCCCCTCGGAGTGCGAGGTCGCGGCCGAGCTCGGCATCGCCGTCGAGGACCTGCACGCCGTCTTCAGCCAGTTGTCATTGGCGAACGTGGTGGCCCTCGAGGAGCTGCTGCACGTCGGCGGCGAGGGCGGCGACCGGCTGAGCCTGATGGACACGCTCGAGGACACGGCTGCCGACGATCCGGTGGAGGTGGCCGAGGACCGGGAGCTCAGGCGGTTCCTCGCCCGGGCGATCAACACGCTGCCCGACCGGGAGAAGACGGTCGTCACCCTGTACTACTACGAGGGGCTGACGCTCGCCGAGATCGGGAACGTGCTGGGGGTGACCGAGAGCAGGGTCAGCCAGATCCACACCAAGTCGGTGCTCCAGCTGCGGGCCAAACTGGCGAGCTTCGGTCGCTGACCTGCCGTTCGCCGGTGCCGCGGCCGCAGCCACTCCCGCCGCGCGTGGAGCGTCCGTAAAGTGGACGACGTGCCAAGGATTCGAGCGGCCTCCGTGGCCGAGCACCGGTCGATGCAGCGTGCCGCCCTGCTGGACGCGGCACGTTCCCTGTTGTCCGAGGGCGGGACGGAAGCGTTGACGTTCCCCGCCCTCGCCGAGCGGACGGGGCTCGCGCGCTCGTCCGTGTACGAGTACTTCCGGTCGAGGGCCGCCGTGGTCGAGGAGCTGTGCGAGGTCGACTTTCCCGTGTGGACGGCGGAGGTCGAGGCGGCGATGACCGCGGCCGACGGGGCCGAGGCCAAGGTCGAGGCGTATGTGCGGCGACAGCTGGCGCTGGTCGGGGACCGGCGGCACCGGGCCGTCGTGGCGATCTCGGCCAGCGAGCTGGACGCCGGGGCCCGCGAGAAGATCCGGGCGGCGCACGGCGGTCTCGTGACGATGATCGGCCAGGCGCTGGCCGAGCTGGGTCACGCGGAGCCCCGGCTGGCGGCGATGCTGCTGCAGGGCGTCGTGGACGCGGCGGTACGGCGGATCGAGCTGGGGGCCGCGGAGGACCCGTCGGCGATCACGGAGGCCGCGGTCGGCATGGTCCTGCGAGGAGTCCGCGGCTGATCCGCGGTTGATCCGGGACCGACCGCCGCCCTGACGTGCCCGCGCCCGAGGCGCGTCGCCGCCCCCTGACCGGGCAGGGACGCCCCGGCCGGGTCACGGCAGGGGGACGCCCAGCACCGGCAGGAGTCTGGAGGGGGCCGTGTCCCACAGCCACGGCGGCAGCAGGGACAAGGGGTCCAGGTAGGCGTCGCCGCGCCGCAGCCCCCAGTGCACACACGTCAGCGCGCAGTGCGAGCCCGACGGCTCCACCGTCCCGACGACCTGGCCCGGGCTCACCCGGTCGCCCTCGCGCACCGACGCCCGCACGGGCTCGTACGTCGTGCGCAGGGGCGGCGCACCCGTGGCCGTCAGCTCCACCGAGACGACGCCCCGGCCCGCCACCCGGCCGGCGAAGAACACGCGTCCGGCTGCGACCGCTCGTACGGGTGCGCCCGGCGGCGCCGCCAGGTCCACGCCCCGATGGCCGCGGGCGTACGGCGTCGCCGGGGGTTCCCAGCCGCGTACCACCGTCGGACGCGTGCCCACCGGCCACGTCCGGCCGATCGCCGGCACGGGAGGCGCCCCGACGCCGCCCTCGCCCTCGGCGGGGACCGGACCCGGGGGCGGGGACGCAGACGACGGGGGCGCCGACGACGGGGCGGCCGGGTCGGGCGGGTCCGTCGGGGCAGGCGCGGCGGGCGCGTCGGATGAGGCGGTCGGGACAGGCGTGTCCGTCGTGACGGGCGGGTCCGTCCCGACAGGCGCGGCGGGCGCGCCCGACGGGACGGATCGGGCGGACAAGCCCGTTGGGACCGGTGAGGCCGGTGAGGCCCTTGGGACCGGTGAGGCCGATGGGGCCGGTGCGCCGGCATATGCGGTGGACGTCAGCGCCATGATCGACAGGAGCAGCGCCAGGCCGCCCGGGCATCGCTTCGCATTCATGACCGCACCGTCCCGCATTCCGGCGATCACCGCCCGGGCCTGTGGACCGTCCGCCGCTTGTGGACAGCGGCGTCACCCGGGACCCCGCGGGTCCCGTACACTTCTTCTGGCGATCCGGGTCACCGGGTCGACTTCGCACGCCCCAATATCGGGGGCCCGGCCACGGTCGGTCTTCCGGTATCCGCGCCCCTCGGTCCTTCGTGGCTCGGCGCATCGCGGGCGTCAGGCGCGGGAGCCGTCCGGTTCCCGCGGCACAACCGAGAAACCCAAGGAGAACGGCCATGGCCGTCGTCACGATGCGGGAGCTGCTGGAAAGCGGCGTCCACTTCGGTCACCAGACCCGTCGCTGGAACCCGAAGATGAAGCGCTTCATCTTCACCGAGCGCAACGGCATCTACATCATCGACCTGCTCCAGTCGCTGTCGTACATCGACCGCGCCTACGAGTTCGTCAAGGAGACCGTCGCCCACGGCGGCACGGTCATGTTCGTCGGCACGAAGAAGCAGGCGCAGGAGGCCATCGCGGAGCAGGCCACCCGCGTCGGCATGCCCTACGTCAACCAGCGCTGGCTGGGCGGCATGCTCACCAACTTCTCGACCGTCTACAAGCGCCTGCAGCGCCTCAAGGAGCTCGAGCTCATCGACTTCGAGGACGTCGCCGCCTCGGGTCTGACGAAGAAGGAGCTCCTGGTCCTCTCGCGTGAGAAGGCCAAGCTCGAGAAGACCCTCGGTGGTATCCGCGAGATGTCCAAGGTCCCCAGCGCCGTCTGGATCGTGGACACCAAGAAGGAGCACATCGCGGTCGGTGAGGCCCGGAAGCTCAACATCCCGGTCGTCGCCATCCTCGACACCAACTGCGACCCCGACGAGGTCGACTACAAGATCCCGGGCAACGACGACGCGATCCGCTCCGTCACCCTGCTCACCCGCGTGATCGCCGACGCCGTCGCCGAGGGCCTCATCTCCCGTTCCGGCGTCGCCACCGGCGACAAGGCCGCCGGCGAGCCGCTGGCCGCGTGGGAGCGCGACCTGCTCGAGGGCGAGAAGAAGGCCGACGCCGAGAAGGCGGACGAGGCTGCCGAGAAGCCGGCCGAGGCCGCTGCCGAGGCGCCGGCCGCCGAGGCCGCCGCTGTCGAGGCTCCCGCCGAGGAGGCCGCTCCCGCCGCCGAGGCCGCTCCCGCCGCCGAGGCCGCTCCGGCCGCCGAGGGCGAGCAGGCCTGAGTCAGGCCGTGAGCCGTACGGTCGCCACGCGGTCCGTACGGTCGTAGGGCGAAGTGACGGCGGGAGGCACCGGGAGTGCCGCCCGCCGTCCACCCACAGCCCGCAGATCTTCGTAGATCTTCGAGACTTCGAACTCCGAGAGAGATTCACAGATCATGGCGAACTACACCGCCGCCGACGTCAAGAAGCTCCGTGAGCTCACCGGCGCCGGCATGATGGACTGCAAGAAGGCGCTGGACGAGGCCGAGGGCAACGTCGACAAGGCCGTCGAGGCGCTCCGCATCAAGGGCCAGAAGGGCGTCGCCAAGCGCGAGGGCCGCTCCGCCGAGAACGGCGCCGTGGTCTCGATCATCGCCGACGACAACTCCTCCGGCGTCATCGTCGAGCTGAAGTGCGAGACCGACTTCGTCGCCAAGGGCGACAAGTTCCAGGCCGTCGCCAACGCGATCGCCGAGCACGTGGCGAAGACCGCCCCGGCCGACATCGAGGCACTGCTCGGCTCCGAGATCGAGGCCGGCAAGACCGTCCAGGCGTTCGTGGACGAGGCCAACGCCAACCTCGGCGAGAAGATCGTGCTGGACCGCTTCGCGCAGTTCACCGACGGCTACGTCACCGCGTACATGCACCGCACGATGCCCGACCTGCCCCCGCAGATCGGTGTCCTCGTCGAGCTGGACAAGCCGAACGCCGAGGTCGCCAAGGGCGTCGCCCAGCACATCGCCGCCTTCGCGCCGAAGTACCTCTCCAAGGAGGACGTGCCGGCCGAGGTCGTCGAGTCCGAGCGCCGCGTCGCCGAGGAGACCACCCGCGCCGAGGGCAAGCCCGAGGCCGCCCTGCCGAAGATCGTCGAGGGTCGCCTCAACGGCTTCTTCAAGGACGCCACGCTGCTCGGCCAGCCGTACGCGCTGGACAACAAGAAGTCGGTCCAGAAGATTCTGGACGAGGCCGGTGTCACCCTGAAGCGCTTCTCGCGCATCAAGGTCGGCATCTGAGTCCGTACCGCGATCGACGCGTCGGCCCGATAGGGTCGGGTGCAGTCGTCCGGTACGCCGTCACGCGCACGCGTGGCGGACGACAGCAGATCTGACGAGGAGGCCATTGCCGCGCATGGGATGCGAACGACACCCCACCGGCAGTGGTCTTCTTCGTTTGTGCACCACGCGAAAGAGGCGGGAACTCCCATGACCACCAAGGCCCAGAAGAGCGACGACGGCAAGGTACACGGCCGGTTCCTGCTGAAGCTGTCCGGAGAGGCGTTCTCCGGCGGTGGGGGCCTGGGCGTGGACCCCGACGTGGTGCACAAGATCGCCCGCGAGATCGCGGCGGTCGTGCGTGACGGCGCAGAGATCGCGGTCGTCATCGGCGGCGGCAACTTCTTCCGCGGCGCCGAACTCCAGCAGCGCGGCATGGACCGCGCCCGCTCGGACTACATGGGCATGCTCGGCACCGTCATGAACTGCCTCGCCCTCCAGGACTTCCTGGAGAAGGAGGGCATCGACAGCCGGGTGCAGACCGCTATCACCATGGGCCAGGTCGCCGAGCCGTACATCCCGCTGCGCGCCGTGCGGCATCTGGAGAAGGGCCGTGTGGTGATCTTCGGCGCCGGCATGGGCATGCCGTACTTCTCCACCGACACCACCGCCGCGCAGCGCGCCCTGGAGATCGACGCCGAGGCGCTGCTCATGGGCAAGAACGGCGTGGACGGCGTCTACGACTCCGACCCCAAGACCAACCCTGCGGCCGTCAAGTTCGACGCCCTCGGCTACGGCGAGGTCATCACGCGCGAGCTGAAGGTCGCGGACGCCACGGCGGTCACGCTGTGCCGGGACAACAAGCTCCCGATCCTCGTCTTCGAGCTTCTCGCGGAGGGCAATATCGCTCGCGCCGTCAAGGGTGAGAAGATCGGCACGCTCGTGGACGAGCAGGGCGGCCGAGCCTGACCGGTGAAATCCCGGTTACGTACGACAACACCTGACCGGGGGGCGGACCCTGGTCGGGGGATGGACAATGTCCTGCCGGTCGGGAACCGTGCAGGAAGAAGACGCGACGCAGCCGGCCGCCGCCCCCGCAAGGATCCGCAGCCGGGCCTACTCAAGACACGCAGGAGCAAGTGGTGATCGAAGAGACCCTCCTCGAGGCCGAGGAGAAGATGGAGAAGGCCGTCGTCGTCGCCAAGGAGGACTTCGCCGCGATCCGCACCGGCCGTGCGCACCCGGCGATGTTCAACAAGATCGTCGCCGACTACTACGGCGCACCGACGCCGATCAACCAGCTGGCCTCGTTCTCCGTGCCGGAGCCGCGCATGGCGGTGGTGACGCCGTTCGACAAGACCGCGCTGCGCAACATCGAGCAGGCGATCCGCGACTCCGACCTGGGCGTCAACCCGAGCAACGACGGCAACATCATCCGCGTGGTGTTCCCCGAGCTGACCGAGGAGCGCCGCCGCGACTACATCAAGGTCGCCAAGGGCAAGGGCGAGGACGCCAAGGTGTCCATCCGCGCGGTCCGCCGCAAGGCCAAGGACGCGATCGACAAGCTGATCAAGGACGGCGAGGTCGGCGAGGACGAGGGCCGTCGTGCGGAGAAGGAACTCGACGACACCACCGCGAAGTACGTCGCCCAGGTGGACGAGCTCCTGAAGCACAAGGAATCAGAGCTGCTCGAGGTCTGATGAACGACTCTTCCTGGGGCTCACCGCCGCACGCCGGACCGAGGGCCGGGCACTGGGGGCCCGTCGACCAGGGGCGGGGCCCTGTCCAGGGGGCCGCCCCGGCGGGTCCCGCGTACGATGCGCCTGAGGCGCAGCACACTCGCCCCATGCCCATCGTCCCCGACGTACCCGCACACGGCGGTCACCAGGATGACGACCGGGGGGCCGCTCGGCCGGGCGGCCCCCTGTTCCGAGACGAGAACTACGGCGGCGCGCCCTACGGCACCCAGTCCTACGGCGACGCCGCCCGCGGTAACGACACCCCGTCGGCACAGCCCCCTGCGGCGGTGCCGCAGAATCCGGAGCCCATGCCCGACGCCCCTCACCCGGCGCCCGCGCCGCAGAAGAAGAGCGCGGGCCGAGACCTGGGCGCGGCCATAGGGGTCGGCGTCGGGCTCGGCGTCGTGATCGTGGCCTCGCTGTTCGTCGTCAAGGCCGTCTTCGTCGGCGTGATAGCGGTCGCCGTCGTCGTGGGTCTGTGGGAGCTGACCAGCAGGCTGCAGGAGCGCAAGGGCATCAGGGCGCCGCTCGTGCCGCTCGCGGTCGGCGGGGCCGCGATGGTCGTCGCCGGATACGTCCGGGGTCCCGAGGGCGCCTGGGTCGCCATGGCCCTCACCGCGCTCGCGGTGCTGGTCTGGCGCATGACCGAACCGCCCGAGGGCTACCTCAAGGACGTCACCGCCGGCGTCTTCGCGGCCTTCTACGTCCCGTTCCTGGCCACGTTCGTCGCCCTGATGCTCACCGCCGACGACGGCGCCTTCCGCGTCCTGATCTTCCTGCTTCTGACGGTCGTCAGCGACACGGGCGCGTACGCCGTCGGCTGGCGTTTCGGCAAGACCAAGCTCGCCCCGCGCATCAGCCCCGGCAAGACCCGCGAGGGTCTGTTCGGCGCGGTGTCGTTCGCGATGGTCGCCGGTGCGCTGTGCATGCAGTTCCTGATCGACGACGGCACCTGGTGGCAGGGGCTGGTGCTCGGTTTCGCCGTGGCGGTCAGTGCGACGCTCGGCGACCTGGGCGAGTCGATGATCAAGCGGGACCTGGGCATCAAGGACATGGGCACGCTGCTCCCGGGCCACGGCGGCATCATGGACCGCCTGGACAGCCTCCTGCCGACGGCACCGGTGGTCTGGGCCCTGTTCGTCCTGTTCGCGGGTTCGAGCTGACGTACGACTCGTCGACGCCCGTGCGGGCCCCGTCCTGATCACTCAGGGCGGGGCCCGTCGTCGTCGGGACGGCCGGCCTGCGGGCGCCAACCAGCTCCTCGGCCTCTTCGGCCTCTTCGGCCTCTTCCGCCTTTCTCGAACCCTCCGACTCCGCCGTCGCATTGATCACCCGTCGGCGCCGCACGGCCGCTAACTTCGAATCTCCGACGTGTGGGATCGCGAGGGGGCGCACATGACAGCGGGCACGACCGGGAGCGCCGGCGAGCGGCCGATCACCTTCGCACCGATGACGAGACAGAAACGGGAACTCCGTGCCCTGCATCTGCTGCGGACGGCGCGCGAGGCGGCTCGGCTCCTCGACGACCCGCAGAGGAATGCCGCCCGGGAGCGGAAGGTGTGGGAACTGCAGAGGGCGACCGCGGAGCTGCTGGGCCTGCCGTTGGCCTCCGTCCCCCTCGACACCGTCCAGCAGAAGAAGCTCGTCACGCACGCCGGCGAGTTGGCGGTTCTCCTGCGCGCCTACAACTGGGGTGAGCAGGACCTCGCCCTGGCGGCCGTGCAGAATGCGGTGGGACGCGAGAACGTCGGCGAGAGGGGCGCGGCCGACGGGTTCGACGCGCTGGGCAAGCTCGTCCTGCCGACGGCCTCCCCGGAGGGCTGGGCGGGGGAGCTCGCCGCACGTGCTGCGGAGGGCAACGAGTATCTGGAGCGGGCGGTCAAGCTCGGCAAGTACCTCCTGCACCCGACGCCCCTCCTCATCCTGGACGACCTGACGGAGATCGTCGGCCAGGCGGTGCACTCCCTGAACGTCAGAAAGCTGACCGGCTGCGTGAACGACCTCGGCGCGTGCCTGGCGCCGAAACGACGGGCGGAGCCGGATGTGCTGCCGGAGGACGACCGCCTCATCCCCGGCAGGGGCCGCACACCGGACAGCCGGGACCTCGCCAAGGTCGCCCCGGGCAACGGGCCGCACGGCCTGGGCGGCCGCAGCGGCTGGAGCCTCTGATCCGAGCCACGTCGAGGTGAGGGTCCGGCCGGCCTCTGCACCGACCCTGGCCACGTCATGGCCTACGACGACAGCGAAGTCCGGCAGCAGTTCCCTGTCTGCTTCACGGCCCGGATCACCGGGGTCGAGCTTCGCACCAGCAGCGAGAGCAAGGAAGCGGCGTTCGTCGACCCGAACAGACTGAACGGCCTGAACATCCATCCCGGCCGGGCAGAGCCCTACGTCGGCTGAAGGCGTCGGCAGGGTCCGGCCATGAGGGAGACCGATCCGTCGACGGAGGCGGACAAGGGCCGAGTGCCGCTCTGGCTGGACCCTGACGACCTGCGCTGGTTGGCCGAGCACTGCTGCTGCCCCGCCGACGCGTCTGACGAGGAGAAAGACCGCTGCGGACGGCTACGCTTCCGCGCCGGCGCAGCGCTGCAGCAACACGGTCAGTCCCGTTGACCGAGTGATCAGGTGCTGACCCCAAGGCGGCTACGCGTTCGCTCGACAGCAGCGCCGAGGTATGGCCGCGCCTTGCTGATCGCGTTGTGCACCTCGCTGCCCGGATCGTAACGGACGAGGATCTCGTCAATGCGGGGCCGAAGTCGAAGGACTGCCCTGTGGGTCCCGTCGTCATGTCGGCGAAGATCAGGGCGTCCAGGACAGGCGAGTCTTCCTGCTCGTAGACGGCCAGCTCCGCCGTGAGGCCGCGTTGCTCTGCCTCGTACACGGCCCCGGAGTGATGGGCGACGGCCTTACGAGACATGCCGGCCACCCGACGTCTCCAGATGACGCGCGCCATCGATGGGGTGGAAGCCGGTGTCACGCAGCTTCCACGGCTTTAGAGCTCGCGCGGAATGGTCCCGGATGCTGGTTGCGGCGAGGGCGGTGCTTTGCTGATCTGGCGGGGTGTGTCAGCGTAGGGCGACATGAGCGATGATCATGAGAGGGCCGCGGTGCTGGCGCGAGCGGTTCAATTGCGGGAACAGGGCCAGGCCGGGCAGGCCAGGGAACAACTGGTGGAGCTGTCCGAGCAGTATCCCGAGGATGTCGAGATCGCCTACCAGACGGCTTGGGCGCACGATGTTCTCGGCCTGGAGCGCGAGGCCGTGCCCTTCTACGAGCGGGCCCTGGGCGGTGCGGGCCTGTCTCCGGAGGATCGTCACGGGGCTTTCCTTGGGTTGGGGAGCACTCACCGGGTCCTGGGCTCCTACGGGCAGGCCGTGCAAACCCTGCGGCACGGGCTCGAGGAGTTCCCGGACGATCCGGCGCTGCAGGCTTTCCTGGCCATGGCGCTGTACAACGAGGGTGAGGGCCGCGAGGCGGTGCGGTTGCTGCTGAAGACGCTGGCCGTCACCAGCAGCGACCGTCGGGTGCAGGACTATCGGCGGGCGATCGAGCACTACGCCGATGATCTGGACGGCGTGCAGCAGACGAACGAGGAGCCACGGGAGAAGAGTTGAGTCACCGGCGGCGCCGCGGGCGGCCGTCCCAGCGGTGCGTGGTCCACGCCCGCCGGATCAGACTGCGGACGGTGATGACGGTGTCGGCGAGGTCGAAGAAAGCGTTGATCACAATGGTGCGGCGTTCGTAGCAGCGGGCCAGGCGGTGGAAGGCGTTCTGCCAGGCATGGGTGCGCTCGACGTGCCACCGCCTGCTCGCCTGGATCGGCGTCTTCTCGCCCTTGTGGGCGATCTGTCCGTGCAGTCCCCGCCGGTCCAGGTCGGTGCGGGTGCCGGCGGAGTCGTAACCGGCATCGAGGTGCACGGTGATGTCGTCCGGCAGTGGCCCGAGTCCGCCCAGCAGGTCCAGGGTCGGGGCCAGGAGCGGCGAGTCGTGGCGATTGGCGCCGGCCCGGACGCGGCCGAGCGGGATACCGTAACCATCGGTCATCGCGGAGCGTTTCATGCCCTGCTTACCCCGGTCGACAGGGGAGCGCCCGGCCGCCTCGCCCCCACCGGGGGCCTTGGTGATCGCGCCGTCCACCGCGATCCGGTCGAGGACCAGGCCGACGATGCGGTCGTAGGCCTCCAGCGCGATCTGCTTCAACCGGGCGAACAGGCCCAGACGTATCCACTCGTCGCGGCGGCCTCGGATCGTGGTGGCCGAACAGGTTGTGTCAGCGATCGCCTCGTAGGAGCAGCCGAAGCGCAGGACCTGCAGCAGCTTGTCGAACACGATCCGGTCGGCGACACGGCGGCGATGACAGCCCAGCGGATGGGCCGGATCGAACTCCGGCCGTGGCGGCAGCAGCGCGGCGAATTGGTCCCAGAGCGGTTCGGTCAGCCATGATGGCAGCACAGGCACAGGTCTCCTTGGTGATCACGAGCGTCGCAACTCCATGATCACGGAACCTGTGCCTGCCTCATCTGCCACTCACCCCGTCGACTGCCTATCCGCGCGGCCTCTTAGGCAGCCACTTTGGGGGAGCCTCGAAGATCATGGCCCCGACGTCGTGCTTTACGGGCCGGTCCACAGACTGCCCGACTCGCCATCAGCTTACGGGGCCATGATCACTCCCCCCAAAGCAGCTCCAGCCCAAAGCCGCTCCGCCGACCTCAGTCGTACTCGGGATCAGGCGCTATCGGGGCTCACAGCTCTTTGACGTTTTGACGTGCCCCCTCATCGACCGATGCCGCTCATATCCAAAACGTCGGCCTTCGCCGGGGGCCGCACGTCCAGTGGCGCATCGAAGGCGCTGAACGAGGTGGTGGAGTGATATTTGGTGCCTTTGTAGACGACCTTGAGGATGTACGGCGTGCCCTTGGCGGCAACGTAAAAGGTGTAGGAGCCACCCTTATCCGCCTTGTCGGTCACCACCAACGGAATTGCCCGGCCGCCGTTGACCTTGGTCGGTTCGCCCTTCGTCGCTACGCCAAAGGAGGTGAACGAGTACGTGCATTGGGTGAGCCCGTCCCCTGGCCGCGCCTCGCTGGAAGGAGTCTTGATCCAGCGACTCTGCTCCTTCGAGCCAGCCATGCCACGGCCTGACTGCTCGATGTAAGCGCGATTCGGGCGGACATAGTCCGTCTCGCCTATCCGGATCTGCTCGAGGCTGGCACCTGTGGCCGAGGTCGTCTTGAACGCACACTTGTCTTTGAGGTCGGTCGTCAGTTGGCTGGAGTAATCATCACCGACGGTCACGGTGGTGGCCGCGTCGATGGTCACTGACTTGAGAGCGCGCATGGTGGCATTCGCGTCGTCAAGCATCTGTTCGGCGGAGAGCTCTTCCGCAGTGCTGGCGTCTGTGCAGCTGGCCAAGGCAGCCCCCAGCGCCAGGCATGCCAGGGCCGCCGTCACGGCGGTCGATATTGTTCGCACAAGCCCCCCAGGTTTGGATTGGATCAGGTTACTGGGGTCACCGGTGAGCCGTCGGCCAGCGCTTGCTACGACGAGGTAATCGGGAAGCCGGGGCGCAGCAGGCCCGGCACTGCGCCGTCGGCATGGAAGTCTCGTTTCGGCTCTCATGATCCCTACCAGGGAGTCGTATGGCCGTTGCACCACCACACTGGCACTGACATCGCCACGAGGCTCCGACCGAGTACCACGCTGGGCCGTCCCTGGGCCGTGCGAAGCCGACCAGCGCTGACGGTCGGCACCCGAGGGTGACCACCCCCACCCCCTTCCGGCCTGGGGCCCCGGAGATGATCTGCGACACTGGTCGTGTTATGCCGAAGCCCGGAGAACTTACATTCGTCGCCCCCCGCGGAGCCCAGAAGCCGCCGCGGCATCTTGCCGATCTCTCGCCCGCCGAGCGGAAGGAGGTCGTGGCGGAGGTCGGGGAGAAGCCGTTTCGTGCCAAGCAGCTCTCGCAGCACTACTTCGCGCGCTACGCGCACGACCCGGCGGAGTGGACCGACATCCCCGCCGGTTCCCGCGAGAAGCTGCGTGAGGCGCTGCTGCCGGACCTGATGTCGGTCGTGCGGCATCTGTCGACGGACCAGGGGACCACGCGCAAGACGCTGTGGCGGCTGTTCGACGGCACGCTCGTGGAGTCGGTGCTGATGCGGTACCCGGACCGGGTGACCATGTGCATCAGCTCGCAGGCGGGGTGCGGGATGAACTGTCCGTTCTGCGCGACCGGGCAGGCGGGCCTCGACCGGAACCTGTCCACCGCCGAGATCGTGCACCAGATCGTCGACGGGATGCGGGCGCTGCGGGACGGCGAGGTCCCCGGCGGGCCGGCGCGGCTGTCGAACATCGTGTTCATGGGGATGGGCGAGCCGCTCGCCAACTACAAGCGGGTCGTGGGGGCCGTGCGCGCCCTCACCGACCCGGCGCCCGACGGGCTCGGGCTGTCGCAGCGGGGCATCACCGTGTCGACGGTCGGGCTGGTGCCGGCCATCCACCGGTTCGCCGACGAGGGCTTCAAGTGCCGGCTCGCGATCTCCCTGCACGCCCCCGACGACGAGCTGCGCGACACGCTCGTCCCCGTGAACACGCGGTGGAAGGTGCGCGAGGTGCTGGACGCCGGGTTCGAGTACACCGAGCGGTCGGGCCGCCGGCTGTCCATCGAGTACGCGCTGATCCGCGACATCAACGACCAGGCCTGGCGTGGTGACCGGCTCGGCCGGCTGCTGCGCGGCAAGCCCGTGCACGTCAACCTGATCCCGCTGAACCCGACCCCGGGCTCGAAGTGGACGGCCTCCCGGCCCGAGGACGAGAAGGCGTTCGTCGAGGCGATCGCCTCGCACGGGGTGCCGGTCACCGTCCGCGACACCCGTGGCCAGGAGATCGACGGAGCCTGTGGTCAGCTCGCGGCCACCGAGAGGTAATCTGGCCACATCACGTCATCAGATTCGGACATCTTCATATTCCGACAGGGGAGCGCCACAGCGCTGAGAGTGCGGCAACCGGGCCGCAGACCCTCTGAACCTCGCCCAGGTCATTCTGGGTAGGAAGTTCGGTCATCACTCGAGCTGTTGCGCCCTGCCCGGGGTCCCGCGCGGATCCCGGGCAGGGCCGCGTCTCTTCCTGGTCCGTCCCAGGAGGAAATCCAGTGCAGAACAAGACCTTCGTCGCCGCGGCCGTCGGGCTCGGCCTGGTCGCCCTCACCGCCTGCGGGTCGTCGGGGGACGGGAAGGGCGAGACGGACTCCAAGACCGTCACCCTGGTCAGCCACAACTCGTGGGCCGTCTCCAAGAACGTGCTCGCGGACTTCGAGAAGCAGTCCGGCTACCGGGTGAAGGTCCTCAAGGACGGCGACGCCGGGCAGGCCGTCAACAAGGCGATCCTCACCAAGGACCACCCGCAGGGCGACGTCTTCTTCGGCATCGACAACACCCTTCTCTCCCGCGGCCTCGACAACGGGCTGTTCCAGCCGTACGAGGCGAAGGGGCTGGACCAGGTCGGCGCGCAGTACCAGCTGGACGCCGGCAAGCACCGCGTGACGCCCATCGACTTCGGCGACATCTGCGTCAACTACGACAAGGCGTACTTCACCGAGCACGAGCTGGCCCCGCCGGCCACCTTCGACGACCTGGTCAAGCCCGTGTACAAGGACCTCCTCGTCACCGAGAACGCCTCCACCTCCTCGCCCGGTCTCGGCTTCGTGCTCGGCACCGCCGCGCAGTACGGCGACACGGGCTGGGAGGGCTACTGGAAGAAGCTCAAGGCGAACGGCGTGAAGGTCGTCGACAGCTGGGACCAGGCCTACACCGAGGAGTTCTCCGGGTCCGCCGGCGGCAAGAAGGCCAAGGGCGACCGTCCGCTCGTCGTCTCCTACGCCTCCTCGCCGCCCGCCGAGGTGGTCTTCGGCGACCCCAAGCCGGCCACCGCGCCCACCGGCGTCGCGACCGGCACCTGCTTCCGGCAGGTCGAGTTCGCCGGGCTGCTGAGCAACGCGGCGAACGCCAAGGGCGGCAAGGCGCTGATCGACTTCCTGATCGGCAAGGAGTTCCAGCAGGACATGCCGCTGAACATGTTCGTCTACCCGGTGGTGAAGGGCGCGGCCGTGCCCGCCGAGTTCACGAAGTACGGGCCCGCCGCCGAGCACCCCGAGACCATGGACCCGGCGAAGATCGCCGACCGTCGCGACCAGTGGGTCAAGTCGTGGACCTCGCTCGTACTGAAGTAGCCCCGACCAAGGGAGCCCGGGGCTCCCGGGGGAGCGCGGCGGCGCGGCTCGGTCTCATGGCCGTGCCCGTCGCGTTCTTCGCGATCTTCTTCGCCTACCCGGTCGCTGCGATCGTCGCCCGCGGGCTCGACAGCGACGGCTCCTGGCGCTTCGGGCAGCTGTGGGACGTGCTCGCGCAGTCCGACATCCGGCACGTCCTGTGGTTCACCCTCTGGCAGGCGCTGGCCTCCACCGCGCTGACCCTGCTGGTCGCGCTGCCCGCCGCCTATGTCTTCGCGCGGCTCGACTTCCCCGGAAAACAGGTGCTGCGGGCCGTCGTCACCGTGCCCTTCGTGCTGCCGACCGTCGTGGTCGGCACGGCTTTCCTGGCGCTGGTCGGCCGTGGCGGGCTGCTCGACGCGCTGGTGGGCGTACGGCTGGACACCACGGTGTGGGCGATCCTGCTGGCGCACGTGTTCTTCAACTACGCGGTCGTCGTACGGACGGTGGGAGGGCTGTGGGCGCAGCTGGACCCTCGCCAGGAGGAGGCGGCGAGGATGCTGGGCGCGTCCCGTCTGCGGGCCTGGCGCACCGTCACCCTGCCGGCGCTCGGGCCCGCCGTCGCCGCCGCCGCGCTGATGGTGTTCCTCTTCACCTTCACCTCGTTCGGCGTGGTGCAGATCCTCGGCGGCCCCACCTTCTCCACCCTGGAGGTGGAGATCTACCGGCAGACCTCCGAGCTCTTCGACCTGCCGACGGCCGCCGTCCTCACGATCGTCCAGTTCGCCGCCGTGGGCGCGATCCTCGCCGTGCACGCCTGGACGGTGCGGCGCAGGGAGTCCGCGCTGCGGCTCGTCGACGCGGCGGGCACGGCGCGCCGGCCGCGCGGTGCGGGGCAGTGGACGCTGCTCGCCGGGGTGCTCGCCACGATCGCCGTGCTGCTGGTGCTGCCGCTCGCGGTGCTGGTGCAACGCTCGTTCGACGCCCCGGACTTCGCCTATTACCGGGCGCTGACGAGCGACGAAGGCAATGTCTTCCTCGTCCCGCCGATCGACGCGATCGGCAACTCGCTGGAGTACGCGGCCGTCGCGACCGTCATCGCCGTGTTCGTCGGCGGGCTCGCCGCGGCGGCGCTCACCCGGCGGGACGCCGGACGGCTGGTGCGCGGCTTCGACGCGCTGCTGATGCTGCCGCTGGGCGTCTCCGCGGTGACCGTCGGCTTCGGCTTCCTGATCGCGCTGGACGAGCCTCCGCTGGACCTGCGGACCAGCTGGATCCTCGTCCCGCTCGCGCAGGCTCTGGTCGGCGTCCCCTTCGTCGTGCGGACCATGCTGCCGGTGCTGCGGGCGGTGGATCAGCGTCTGCGCGAGGCCGCCGCCGTGCTGGGCGCGTCCCCGTGGCGGGTCTGGCGGGAGGTGGACCTGCCGTTGGTGCGGCGGGCCCTGCTCGTCGCGGCCGGGTTCGCCTTCGCGGTGTCGCTGGGGGAGTTCGGGGCGACCGTGTTCATCGCGCGGCCCGACAACCCGACCCTGCCGGTCGCCGTCGCCCGGCTGCTCGGCCGGGCCGGAGAGCTCAACTACGGCCAGGCAATGGCCCTTTCGACGATTCTGATGGTGGTGTGCGCGGTGGCGCTGCTGGTGCTGGAGCGGCTGCGGACCGACCGGACGGGGGAGTTCTGATGCTGCTGGAGCTGGAACGCGCGACGGTGCGGTTCGGCGGGCGCGCCGTCCTCGACGAAGTCGATCTCGCGGTCGCCGAGCACGAGGTGGTATGTGTGCTCGGGCCCAGCGGCAGCGGAAAGTCGACCCTGCTGCGGGCGGTGGCCGGACTCCAGCCGCTGGAGCGCGGGCGGGTCCGGCTCGACGGACGGGACCAGGCCGGCACCCCCGCGCACCGGCGCGAACTCGGGTTGATGTTCCAGGACCACCAGCTGTTCCCGCAGCGGGACGTCGCCGGCAACGTGGCCTTCGGGCTGCGGATGCGCGGCATGCAGAAGGGCCGACAGGGCGACCGGGTGCGGGAGTTGCTCGAGCTGGTCGGGCTGCCGGGGGCGGGCGGCCGCGCCGTGGCCGCGCTCTCCGGCGGTGAGCAGCAGCGGGTGGCGCTGGCCCGGGCGCTCGCCCCGCGGCCCCGGCTGCTGATGCTCGACGAGCCGCTCGGGCAGCTCGACCGGTCGCTGCGCGAGCGCCTCGTGGTGGAACTGCGGGAGCTGTTCGGCCGGTTGGGTACGACCGTGCTCGCGGTCACGCACGACCAGGGTGAGGCGTTCGCGCTCGCCGACCGGGTCGTGGTGATGCGGGACGGCCGGATCGCCCAGTCGGGCACGCCCCTGGAGGTGTGGCAGCGGCCGGCGGACGCGTTCGTGGCGCGTTTCCTCGGCTTCGACAACGTGGTGGAGGCGACCGTCACGGGCGCGGTGGCGGTCACGCCGTGGGGGAAGGTGCCGGTGCCCGCCGGCTCCGGTCAGGGAACGCGCACACTGCTCGTACGGCCGGCCGGCGTCCGCCTGGCGGGCGCGGACGCGGGACTGCGCTGCACGGTCGCCGCGCGCGCCTTCCGCGGCGCCCATGTCGCCCTGCGCCTGCGGCCGCAGGACGCGCCGACGCTCGAGGCGGCGTGCGCGCTGCGGGACGCACCCGCGGTCGGCGACGCCGTGGGAGTCTCCTTCGACCCGGCCGAGATCGTGGTGCTGGGCTGATCGGCCGCCGCCCGCGGTGTGCCGCGGCCGGGTGCCGGACCGGACCGCGAGCCGCCGCGCTTCATGCGAGCGCCTGCCCCCGTGCATGCGGGTGGCCCGCCCCGGTGAGGGGACGGGCCACGGACACACGGGTCGTGGTGCGGTCAGCGGTGGCTGGACCCGCGGCGACGCATGCCGAAGAACACCGCACCGCCGCCGACGACGACCAGGGCGGCCGCCACGCCGACGATCAGGCCGGTGTTCGAACTGGCGCCGGTCTCGGCGAGGTTCGACTCCTGGACCGCGGCCGAGGGAGCGTTGCTCGCGGAGGGTGCGCCGGGCGTGCCGGGCGCGGCGCTGTCGCTCGCCGAGTCGGACGGCGAGGGCAGGGCGGTGGCCGTCTCGGCCGGCGGCGAGACGGTGCCCGACGGCGTGGAGGAGGCCGTCGAGGACGGGGTGCCGGTCGGCGTGGAGGTGTCGGCCGCGCACGCCTTGGCCGGGGTGGTCAGGTTCTCACCGGGGTTGATGTCGGCGTCGACCAGGGTCTTCTTGCCCTTCACGGCCTTGACGTGGATCCGGTAGATCGCGCCCGGCTCCCAGTCCTCGGCGAAGGAGACGGTGACGCCCTTCTTCGAGCCCTTGACGATCTGTTCCGCGCCGACCTGTCGGAGGTCGGCGCCGTTGTTCTCGAGGAAGACGGTGACGACGGCCGGGACGCCTGCGGCGTCCTTGTCGGTGACGGTGATGACGCCCTTGGCGCCGTCGCAGGCGGCCGCGGCGGAGAAGTCGCCTATCTCGCAGGCCAGCGCGGTGCCCGAGGCGCTCAACGCGAGGGCGGCGGAAGCGGCGGCGACACCGAGCATGCGCACCGAACGGGCGGTGATACGGCGGGAAAGGGACACGTTTGTCCTTTACGGGAAGCGCAACTGCGGGGGGTGGAGGGGGAGATGGCGCCCCCGGTGAGCCGAGTGCGTCACCATCCCCAGCAGACCCACAGGTCTATAAGCGTTTCATAAGAAGTGTCAATCCGGGGAGTCTCCCAGGGGGTTGACTTTGCCGTCTTATTAACCGCTGAGACGTTTCGGCGCCTCCCGGACCTTCTCTATCCGGTCAACAAGGCTTAAACGGGACGTCGTAGTCCGCTTCCGGTCGGGTCGCCGCAGGAACGGCCGGGCGGGCGCCGTCGGATGCGCCCGCCCCTGCCCGGTGCCGGCGTGCGGGACCGGGACACCTGCGTGAGGGTCAGCCCTGGACGGCCGACGGGTCCATCCACACGACCTCCCAGGTGTGGCCGTCGAGGTCGTCGAAGGAACGGCCGTACATGAAGCCCATGTCCTGGGTCTGACCGCTGGGGGAGCCGCCGAGGGCGAGCGCGCGGTCCACCAGTTCGTCGACCTTCTCGCGGCTCTCCGCGCTCAGCGCGATGAGGACCTCGCTGGTCTTCGAGGAGTCCGCGATCTCCTTCTTGGTGAAGGTCGAGTAGAACGGCTTGGTGAGCAGCATCGCGACGATCGTGTCGCTGATCACCACGGAGGCCGCGTTGTCGTCGCTGAACTGCGGGTTGATCCCGTACCCGAGCTCCGTGAAGAACTTCTTCGACGCGTCGAGGTCGTTCACGGGCAGGTTCACGAAGATCATCTGCTGGTAGGCCGGGGTGGTCATCGCGCTCTCCCAAGGGGGTTCGTGTCGTTCGGATGTGCTGTTCGGTGGGGTAGACCGGAGCGTCCCGGCGAACTCATCGGGGGTGCGGGAGGTTTTTTCGGGACGGCGTCTCAGCGGACCAGTGGGAGAGCCGCCAGTTCGGCCACGACCAGGGTGAGCGGGACGAAGAGCGCCAGCAGGGCGCCGGTGCGCAGGGCGGCGGCGCTGCGCAGGGTCTTGGCCGGGGCGCCGAGGCGCAGCAGGGCGGCGGTGGTGTCGGCACGGGCCTGCCGCGCCTCCACGGCCGAGGTCAGGAGCGTCGCGACGGTGCAGCCCGCCACGACCGCGGCGCCCAGGGTGGACAGCGGGCCGAAGGACGGGTCCGCCGGGTCGTACAGCGCGGTCATCGTGTACGCGCCCGAGGCCACGGCGCAGACCACGCCCAGCGGGCGGCCGATCCTGGACGCCTCCTGCATCAGCCCGCGGCCCGCGAGGAGCCGCAGGGCGCCGGGACGGGCCGCCTGCAGCAGGCGGCCGCAGAGATGGGTGAGACCCGGGCCCGCGAGGGCGAGGCCCACGACCGTGAGGGCCCAGCCGAGGAACACGGCGGCGGGGCCCTCGGGCAGGCCGCCGGGCAGGGGGATTCCGCCGCCGTCGGCGGTGCGGCTCGCGTAGCCCTCCACCGCCAGGCCGGCGGCGAGCAGCGCGGCGCCCCAGGGGAGGGCGGTCGGGTCGGGGGCGGGAGGGTTCTGCGGGGGATGGAACCCGGGACCGGCCGCGACCCCCGCGGGGTCGCCCTCCGCCGGCTGAGGGGCCTCGCCGCTCAAGCCCTGCGGTGCGCGGTCCGCCGCGCCGCGCAAAGCCGCCGTGCGGCCCTCCACGGGCGGGTGTTCCCCGGCCGCCGGGACGTGGTGGCCGTCGGCGGGCCGTCCGTTCGCGGGACGTTCGTTCTCGGGACGTCCGTTCGTGGACGGTTCGTTCTCGGGTCGATCGCGCCCGTCCTGGGCGGGCCCGGCGTCCGTGCCGTTCGCCGGGTGGGCGTCCGGACCGTCGGGGCGGGCGAGGCGTCCGGTCACCGTACGGGCGCTCCGGGCGACGGCGGAGGGGACGGTGCGACGGAGCGCGTCCTGGGCGTCGGCGACCGCGCCGGTGGCGGTCCGGCCGTCGGGCTCGGCGCGGCCGTCGGGCGTGCCGCGGCCCCGGCCCTCGTCGGCCCGGCCGCTCCCCGCCGGGCCGTCCGCTGCCCGGCGGTCCGCGGCCCGGGCGGCACGGTCCTCCTCGATCGCGGTAGCGGCCGCGGTCCCCTGCTCGTGGCCGGCGGCCCCCAGAGCGGAGTGCTCTTGCGTACCCGGGGCGCCGGGGCCGTCCGCCGTCCGGGCCAGGTCGCCGGCCAGGGCCGGGACGTCCTGACCGTCGGCGGTCCGAGCGCCGGCCGGAGGCTTCCCGGCGTGGGGTGCGTGGGGTGCGTGGGATGCGCGGGGCGTCGTCGTGCGGTGAGCGCCGTATCTGCCGTACGCGCCGAACCTCTCCCCCCGGCCGTTCGCGCCGGGTGCGGTGAAGCGGCCGAGCAGTCTCGGGGTCGCCTGGGCCGCCACGCGCGCGTCCCTCGGCCGGAGCATCAGCGCCACGGCCACGGACGAGGCCGCGGGCACCAGGGAGAGCAGGGTCAGCGCGGCCGGCAGGGGCAGCGGCCGGCTCGCCGCCAGGAAGTCGCTCGCCGCCCCGTCGAACGGCATGCCCGTGAGGTCGCCGCGGAGGTGGAGGAAGAGCAGCAGGGCCAGCATGGAGCCGAGCAGCGTCGACAGGGCCGTCGTCGTCGCCGAGACGACCATCAGACGGGTCGGCCCCAGGCCGATCGCCGCCAGCCCCGGGCGCGGGCGGGTGCCGGGGTCGGTGCGGGCGACCGCCCTGGCGAAGTAGACGGTGGCGGCCAGGGGCGCCGCACACCAGGCGAGCCGGAGCGCGGCGGACGCCGACGCCTCGGGGTGGGTGAGCGCGTGGCCGAGGGTGCTCAGCAGAAGGAAACCGGTGCCCGCCGAGGCCGCCGCCACCAGGAGCCGGCGGAGCTGGACGGCGGGGTGGGCGCTGCGGGTCAGACGGCGAGCGAGCACGCGGCTTCCCGGCCTTCCGGCTCCGTGACCGGCGGCAGATGGACCGTGTTGACCCGGCGCCCGTCCAGCAGGGCGACCGTGCGGTCCGCGAGGGCCGCGGTCTGCGCGTCGTGGGTGGCGAGCACGACGGTGATGCCGTGCGAGCGGGCGGCCGAGGTCAGGGTGCGCAGGACGTGGGCGCGGTCCGCCCGGTGGAGCGGCGCGGTGGGCTCGTCCGCGAAGAGGACCGAGGGAGCCGGGGCCAGGGCCCGGGTGATGCAGACCCGCTGCCGCTCGGCCTGGGTGAGTTCGTGCGGCCGCAGCCGGCAGCGGTCGCCGATGTCCAGGCGTTCCAGCCATTCCAGCGCGGCGACCTTGGCCCGCCGGCGGCTGGTGCCGCGCAGCATGAGGGGCAGGGCGGCGTTCTCCCAGACGTTCAGCTCGGGGACGAGGAGCGGGACCGGGTCGATCCAGCCGAAGCGGTCCCGGCGCAGCCGTTCGCGGGCCGAGGCGCCCATGGTGTGCACGGGGAGGCTGTTGAACCAGACCTCGCCGCTGCGGGCGGAGGCCAGGCCGGACAGACAGCGCAGCAGTGTCGTCTTGCCGCTGCCGCGGGGCCCGCTGACGGCGAGGATCTCGCCCTCCCGCACACCCATCGAGACCCCGGCCAGCCCGGGGGAGCCGTCGGGGTGCGTGAAGTGCAGGGAGCGTGCCCAGAGCACGTCGTTGTCCGGCGGGGCCTCCATGGGCGTACACCTCGGTTCAGATCTGTGGTTCCCGTGCCGATCCCCCGAGCGGGGGAACGAAGGCAGGGTCGATCGGTCACTGGCACGCTAGGCAGGCGACGGCGGGAGGCCGGACAGCACACGGCCCCGGACCGCCGTTTCTCACTCGAACGGCAGACTCCGGGGCCGGTGTTGATCAGCTGATCAGGCTACGTCACGGACGTCACGGATGTAACGGACGTCACAGCTTCGTCCACGCCTCCGTCAGCGTGGCGCGCAGGATCTGCTCGATCTCGTCGAACGTCTCCTGGTTGGAGATCAGCGGCGGGGCGAGCTGGACGACCGGGTCGCCGCGGTCGTCCGCCCGGCAGTACAGGCCGTTCTCGAACAGGGCCTTGGAGAGGTAGCCGTAGAGGACGCGCTCGGTCTCCTCCTCGTTGAAGGACTCCTTCGTGGCCTTGTCCTTCACGAGCTCGATGCCGTAGAAGAACCCGTTGCCGCGGACGTCGCCGACGATCGGCAGGTCGTGCAGCTTCTGGAGCGTGGACAGGAACGCGCCCTCGTTGTCGAGGACGTGCTGGTTCAGGCCCTCGCGCTCGAACAGGTCCAGGTTGGCCAGGCCCACCGCGGCCGAGACGGGGTGGCCGCCGAAGGTGTAGCCGTGCAGGAAGGTGTTGTCGCCCTGGTAGAACGGCTCTGCCAGCCGGTCGCTGACGATGCAGGCGCCGATCGGGGAGTAGCCGGACGTCATGCCCTTGGCGCAGGTGATCATGTCCGGGACGTAACCGAACTTGTCGCAGGCGAACGTCGTGCCGAGGCGGCCGAAGGCGCAGATGACCTCGTCCGAGACGAGCAGCACGTCGTACTGGTCGCAGATCTCGCGCACCCGCCGGAAGTAGCCGGGCGGCGGCGGGAAGCAGCCGCCGGCGTTCTGGACCGGTTCGAGGAAGACCGCGGCGACCGTGTCCGGGCCTTCGAAGAGGATCTGCTGCTCGATCTGGTCCGCGGCCCAGCGGCCGAAGGCCTCGGGGTCGTCGCCGTGGATCGGGGCGCGGTAGATGTTGGTGTTGGGCACCTTGTGCGCGCCCGGGACGAGCGGCTCGAAGGGGGCCTTCAGGGCCGGCAGGCCGGTGATGGACAGGGCGCCCTGCGGAGTGCCGTGGTAGGCGACCGCGCGCGAGATGACCTTGTACTTGGTCGGCTTGCCGATCAGCTTGAAGTACTGCTTCGCGAGCTTCCAGGCGGTCTCCACGGCCTCGCCGCCGCCGGTGGTGAAAAAGACCTTGTTGAGGTCGCCCGGGGCATGGTGGGCCAGCCGCTCCGCGAGTTCCACGGCCTTGGGGTGGGCGTAGGACCACACCGGGAAGAACGCGAGTTCCTGGGCCTGCTTGGAGGCCGCCTCGGCGAGTTCCACGCGCCCGTGGCCTGCCTGCACCACGAAGAGGCCGGCGAGGCCGTCGAGGTAGCGCTTGCCCTTGTCGTCGTAGATGTAGGTGCCCTCGCCCCGGACGATGGTCGGTACCGGCGAGTTCTCGTACGAGGACATGCGGGTGAAGTGCATCCACAGGTGGTCGTACGCGGTGCGGCTGAGGTCCTTGGTGCTCACGGTTATCGGGTCCTCACGGTTATCGGGTTCCCCACATGTAGGTCTGCTTCTTCAGCTTCAGGTAGACGAAGCTCTCGGTGGAGCGCACGCCGGGCAGTGCCCGGATGCGTTTGTTGATGACGTCCAGCAGGTGGTCGTCGTCCTCGCAGACGATTTCGGCGAGGACGTCGAACGAGCCCGCGGTCATCACCACGTACTCGACCTCGGACATGTCGGTGAGCGCTTCCGCGACGGACTCCACGTCGCCCTCGACGTTGATCCCGACCATCGCCTGCCGCCGGAAGCCGACGGTGAGCGGGTCGGTGACGGCGACGATCTGCATCACGCCCTGGTCGAGCAGCTTCTGGACGCGCTGGCGCACGGCCGCCTCCGACAGGCCGACGGCCTTGCCGATCGCGGCGTACGGCCGGCGGCCGTCCTCCTGGAGCTGCTCGATGATGGCGAGGCTCACGGCATCCAGATGGGGGGTGCTGCCGTTCCTGGACTCGCGGGAGTCCCTGTGCTCTGCGCTTCGACTGGCCACGACGTCACTGTGCACGACAGGTCGACAGTTCCGCAAGGTCGGGGCGATGAAATTCGTTGTTTACGTGACCGAGATCTGCGGATTCCGCAGCCGAGGCCCGATCGGGGGTGTTGAAATCGCGGGCGGGCGGATTAGGGTGGGTGTCTCAGTACATGGACACCCCCAGAAGCAAGAATCCGATCAGGAGGCCGGCAGTGAGCACCGAGCTGCGTCGTCTGCGCAACTACATCCACGGCGAGTTCCGGGACGCCGCCGACGGACGGACCACCGAGGTGGTCAACCCGGCGACGGGCGAGGCGTACGCGACCGCGCCGCTGTCCGGTCAGGCGGACGTCGACGCCGCGATGGCCGCCGCCGCCGAGGCGTTCCCGGGCTGGCGCGACACGACCCCCGCCGAGCGCCAGAAGGCCCTGCTGAAGATCGCGGACGCCTTCGAGGAGCGCGCCGAGGAGCTCATCGCGGCCGAGGTGGAGAACACGGGCAAGCCCGTGGGGCTCACCCGCTCCGAGGAGATCCCGCCCATGGTCGACCAGATCCGCTTCTTCGCGGGCGCGGCCCGGATGCTCGAGGGCCGCTCGGCCGGCGAGTACATGGACGGCATGACCTCGATCGTGCGCCGGGAGCCGGTCGGCGTCTGCGCGCAGGTCGCGCCGTGGAACTACCCGATGATGATGGCCGTGTGGAAGTTCGCCCCGGCGATCGCCGCGGGCAACACGGTCGTCCTCAAGCCGTCGGACACCACCCCGGCGTCCACCGTCCTGATCGCCGACATCGTCGGCTCGATCCTGCCCAAGGGCGTCTTCAACGTCGTCACCGGCGACCGGGAGACCGGCCGGCTGATGGTCGAGCACCCGACCCCGGCGATGGCCTCCATCACCGGCTCGGTGCGCGCGGGCATGTCCGTCGCCGAGTCGGCGTCCCGGGACCTCAAGCGCGTCCACCTGGAGCTGGGCGGCAAGGCGCCGGTCGTCGTCTTCGAGGACACCGACATCGCCAAGGCCGTCGAGGACATCTCGGTGGCGGGCTACTTCAACGCGGGCCAGGACTGCACGGCCGCCACCCGGGTCCTCGTCCAGGAGTCCATCCACGACGAGTTCGTGGCCGCGCTCGCGAAGGCCGCGTCCGAGACGAAGACCGGGCAGCCCGACGACGAGGACGTGCTGTACGGCCCGCTGAACAACCCCAACCAGCTCAAGCAGGTCTCCGGCTTCATCGAGCGGCTGCCCGCGCACGCCAAGGTCGAGGCGGGCGGCAAGCAGGTCGGCGACAAGGGCTACTTCTACGCCGCGACCGTGGTGTCCGGGCTGAAGCAGGACGACGAGATCATCCAGAACGAGGTCTTCGGACCGGTGATCACCGTCCAGTCCTTCACCGACGAGGAGCAGGCGGTGGAGTGGGCCAACGGCGTCGACTACGCCCTCGCCTCCTCGGTGTGGACCAAGGACCACGGCCGCGCCATGCGGATGTCCAAGAAGCTCGACTTCGGCTGCGTGTGGATCAACACCCACATCCCGCTGGTCGCCGAGATGCCGCACGGCGGCTTCAAGAAGTCCGGCTACGGCAAGGACCTCTCGGGCTACGGCTTCGACGACTACACCCGCATCAAGCACGTCATGACGTCCCTGGACGCGTGACGCTCCGCGGGCCGGCCGGCTGTATGGGCGGTCGGCCCGCGGTGGCGTGCGGTGGGCCCGCCGTGCGGGTGGGCCCGTGGTGCGGGCGGGCGGCCGCGCGCTCGAATCACTCGGCTTTGCCATCTCTTTACAACCCGGTCGCGGGCTGTCTCGTCTCTTCGTCCGATCCGTCAACGGACCGACGAAAGAGAGCGATTCATGCGACTCATGTCCCGAACGGGCCTGGCCGGCCTGGCAGTTGCGGGCACCGCCCTGCTGGCGGCCGCGACGCCCGCACTCGCCGACTCGGGGACTCCCACCCCCGCGCCCTCCACCGCGGGGCGGGCCGCCTCCCCGGCCCCGGCCGACGCCTCCGCCATGCCGACCACCGCTCCCGCCGAGTCGGGAAGGACGCCTGCGGCCGTGCCGAGCCAGGTCGGCGTGGTGCCCAGGGGAGGAGCCAGGACCGGTGTCGCCGAGCCGTCGTCCGAGGACCACGGCGCACTGATCGGCGGCGCGGCCGCGGCGTCCGCGACGGCCGGCGTGGTCTTCCTCGTCGTACGCCGTCGGAGGGCGTCCGGCGCATGAACCCCCTCTCCAGGCGCGCCCCGGTCCTGACGGCCCTGGCCGTGCTGCTGCTCGCGGGCTGCGCCGGCGGCTCGACGGCCGGGACGCCGCCGGCTGCCTCCACGGCCGCCTCGGGCCCCGCCGTCTCCTCGGCCTCCTCGGGGTCCGCCGGGCGGCCCGCGGCGCGTCCGCTCGCCCGGTCGGCGCCGGTCGGGCTGCGGATCGCGGCCATCGGCGTCGACACCCCGGTCATGCGGCTGGGGCTGGCCGCCGACGGCAGCGTCCAGGTGCCTCCCGTCGAGCGGCACGACCGGGCGGGTTGGTACGAGCACTCGCCGACGCCGGGGCAGACGGGACCGTCGGTGATCCTCGGTCACGTCACGGTCGGCCGGTACGGCGACGGCGTCTTCCGCCGCCTGAGCCGGCTGCACGCCGGCGACCGGATCGCGGCGCGTCTGGAGAACGGCACGACGGCCGAGTTCGCGGTCACCAAGGTGCGTACCGTCGACAAGGCGCGCTTTCCGACGGAGGACGTCTACGGGAACGTGGACCGCCCCGAACTGCGTCTCATCACCTGCGGCGGCCCCCGCAGCGGCGACGGATACCGTGACAACGTGATCGTCTTCGCCGTGCTGAGCACGGGGGCGGACGCGGGGTCGGACGCGGGGTCGAAGTCCGGGCCGGGCGTCGCGTCGAGCGGCTCGAGCAGTTCTGCGGGAGAACGTTGAAACGGTCACGCTCGCGCGACAGGGCGGCGTCCGAGCTGTTCGCCGCGCTCTATCCACGCCTGGCCGGCTGGTGCCGCCGTCTCGTCGACGACGACGAGACGGCGCACGAGATCGCGTCGGAGGCGTTCACCCGGCTGTGGGCCCGCTGGACGTCGGTGGCGGAGCCCCAGGGCTTCCTCTTCGTCACCGCCGCCAACCTCGTCCGCGATCACTGGCGCAAGCTCGAGCGGGAACGCCGGGCCGTGCGCCGCGCCACCGCCGAGGCCGCGATCGCCCCCGCCGCCGAACCGGCCGACCCCTCGGTGCGGATGCTCGTGCAGTCCCTGCCCGACCGGCTGCGCGTCCCCATCCTGCTTCACTACTACGCTGACATGCCGATCCGGGAGGTGTCCGCGCTGACCGGGCGCAAGGAAGGGACCGTGAAGGCCGATCTGCACGCGGCCCGCGAACTGCTCCGCGCCCACCTGAGGAGAAGCCTTGATCACGCCCGTTGACGACTTCGACGACGGCTTCGACGACGGTCGCCCGGACCTCGCCCCCGAGGATCCCCTCGCCGTCGTTCTGCGGCCCCCCTCCGGTCGTCTCGCGCCGCCCGCCGGAAGTTACGAGAGGATCCGCCGCGGTGCGCGCCGCCGCCGGACCCTGCGCGCCGCGGCCGCGGCCGGCGCCACCTGCGCCGTCGCCGCGCTCGCCGTCCTGCTGCCGCTGCGTCCGGCCGCGTCCGGGCCGCCGCGGCCCTCGATCCCGCTCGCGCCGCCCCCGGCGAGCGGACCGGCGACCGTGCCCGCCCCGACGCCTCCGCTGAGCCCGGTCGCCGAGGACCCTACCGAGGGGACGGCCGAGAGCCGGGCGCCGGACGCCCGGGTCCCGACTGCTCCCACCGACACCGCTGCCTCCACCGACGCCCGTAGCTCCGACCGGTCGCCGTCACCGCCGTCACCGGCGCCGTCGTCGTCGCCGGCCGGGATCCGCGCCGTTCCCTCGGGGACGAGCGAGCGGTCCGCCACGCCGTCCGTCGCGACCGGGAGGCGTTGACCCGCCGATCCCGCGCTCGTGCCGCTGTCCCCTACCGCCGCCCGGTCGCCCGCTGCCGGCGCCCCATGTTTTGAACATGTTCAATTTCGGCGTACGCTGCCGCCATGAGCGACAGAGCCGCCCTGGTGAAGGGCATTCGTGTCTGGCTGGTCCTTTTCGTCGTGTGCCTGGTGCTCAGCGGCGTCACGGCCTTCCCGCTCGTCCACGAACTGCGCTGGACGGAGGAGTTGCTGCGCGCGCTGTCCGTGCCGGAGCGGCTGCCGGGCGCCATGGAGTGGATCGAGCGAGTGCGGCGCGGCCTCGACACCGCCGACGCCGACTACCCGTTCCTCCTCTACGGCACGGACTGGCTGGCCTTCGCCCACCTCGTGATCGCCGTCGCCTTCTACGGCCCGTACCGCGACCCGGTCCGCAACGTGTGGGTGGTGGAGTTCGCGATGATCGCCTGCGCCGGGATCGTCCCGCTCGCGCTGATCTGCGGACCGATCCGGGGCATCCCCCTGTGGTGGAGCGTGATCGACATGTCCTTCGGCGTGTTCGGGGTCGTCCCGCTGTGGGTCGTGCGCCGGAAGATCCTGCGGCTGGCGGAGATCGGCCCGAACCCCTGGGCGGCGCCCGCGGTGTGAGCGCTCGGGGGAGAGGGCTCAGCCCTCCTTGCGCAGCGCGGCCAGGAGGTCGATGCGGTTCGTGGTGATCGAGTCGACGCCCAGGCCGATGAGCCGGCGCAGGGAACGGCGGGTGTCAGGGGTCCACACGGAGAGCAGGCGGCCGTCCCGGTGGACGCGCGCGGCGAGCTCCCGGTCCACCAGGGAGAAGCGGTAGTTGAGCCAGCGCGGACCCACCGCCGCGAGCAGCGCGGGGCGCGGGGGCGCCAGGCTCGTACAGGTGAGCGCGATCTCGGCGGACGGGTCGGCGGCGCGCACGGCGAGCATCGCGACGGGGCCCGCGCAGTAGTACACCCGGTCCGCGGCCCCTGCCTCGCGCACGGCGTCGACGATCCGCCGTGCGGCGCCGACTTCGCGGGTGCCGGGCAGGTCGAGCATCACCCGGCTGCCCTCGGTCGCCGCGAGCGCCTCCCCGAGGGTCGGCACCGCGCCGGCCGTGAGCCCGCGCACCTCGGCCGCCGACAGCGAGGCCAGTGGACGGTCCTGCGCCCACAGCCGCTTCAGCGTCGCGTCGTGCAGCAGCACGGGCACGCCGTCCCTGGTGAGCCGTACGTCGCACTCCACGGCGTCCGCGCCCAGGTCGAGCGCGGAGCGCAGCGAAGCGATCGTGTTCTCACGGAGCCGGTAGGGGTCGCCGCGATGGGCCACGGCGGTCACGTTCTGCATGGGTCCATTGTGGCCGGACCCGGACCCGGACCGGGGGCTGTGCGGGACCCGTGCGGGGCCCTGCGCGGGAGTCGGCCCCCGGCCCGGGCCCGCAGGGGCGTGGCGCTCCGGTCAGGGAGCGAGCCACCCGGCGGTGTACGCGTCGATCTCGGTCCGCAGCCGGGCCTTCCCGGCCTCGTCCAGGAAGGCCGCCTCGACGGCGTTCCTCGCGAGATCGGCGACGCCCCGCTCGTCGAGGTCGAGCAGCCGGGCGGCCACCGCGTACTCGTTGTTCAGGTCGGTGCCGAACATCGGCGGGTCGTCGGAGTTGACCGTGACCAGGACGCCGGCCCGCACGAACTCCTTGATCGGGTGCTCGTCGAGGGTGCGGACCGCCCGCGTGGCGATGTTCGAGGTCGGGCACACCTCCAGGGCGATGCGGTGTTCGGCGAGGTGCGCGAGCAGCTTCTCGTCCTGCGCGGAGCTGGTGCCGTGCCCGATGCGCTCGGCGCGCAGATGCGTCAGCGCGTCCCACACCGTCTGCGGCCCGGTGGTCTCGCCGGCGTGCGGCGCGGACCGCAGCCCGGCGGCGATCGCCCGGTCGAAGTACGGCTTGAACTGCGGACGTTCCACACCTACCTCGGGCCCGCCGAGCCCGAAGGAGACCAGCCCCTCGGGGCGGATCCGGTCGTCGGTGGCGAGCCGCGCCGTCTCCTCGGCGGCCTCGAGACCCGCCTCGCCCGGGATGTCGAAGCACCAGCGCAGCACGGTCCCGAACTCCGCCTCCGCCGCCTTGCGGGCGTCCTCGATGGCGTCCATGAAGGCGCGTTCGTCGATGCCGCGCCGGGTCGAGGAGAAGGGGGTGACGGTCAGTTCGGCGTACCGCACCCGCTGACGGGCCAGGTCCCGGGCGACCTCGTAGGTGAGCAGCCGGACGTCCTCGGGGGTGCGGATGAGGTCGACGACGGACAGGTAGACCTCGATGAAGTGGGCGAAGTCCGTGAACGTGAAGTAGTCGGCGAGAGCCTCGGGGTCGGTGGGCACCTTGGAATCGGGGTGCCGGGCGGCCAGCTCTGAGACGATGCGGGGAGACGCGGAGCCGACGTGGTGGACGTGCAGCTCGGCCTTGGGCAGCCCGGCGACGAAGGCGTGCAGATCGCGGGCGCCGGTCGCCGCCGCGGCGGTGGGCCCTGCGGGCGCGCCGGAGGCCGGGGAGCCGGGAGCGGCTGCCGAGTGTGCGTCGAGGCGGTCGGTCATGGGGTCCTCCCCGGGACGGCGCCCCGGGCCCTGCATGGCCGGACGGGACGCGGGTGATCGGCTGATCGATGAGTCCCGGTCATCGTAGGGGGCGGCGCGGCGGCGCGAGGCGCGGAGGTGCGCGGGCGGGAGGTGCGGCCGCACGAGGCGCGGAGGTCGCGCCGGCGCGGGGATTCGGCGGCGCGGAGGTACGGAGGTTGCGGCGGCGTGGAGTGGTGCGAGGCGGCCTTCGGTCCCGCCGCGGGGTGCGGCCCGCTGCCGTCCCCGGCGGCCACGGGCCGTAGCATGACGGAACGTACGCAGGGTGGAACGGCGTACAGGTGACGGAACGCAGGGGCGGCCGCCCGGTCGGGCGGCGACAGAGGGGATCCACGCATGTCCGACGACGCGCCGACTCCGGCCGGTGACGACGCCCGCGACCCGTGGCCCGCCCCAGCCTCCGGCCCGACGGACGAACCGCGGGACGCGGAGCCCGGGGCGACGCCACGGGTGCCGTTGGGCAAAGCCGCCCCGGCCGGCGGTGCTCAGGGCGCTGCCGCGCCGCCCCCGCCGAACCCGTGGGCGGCGCCCGGCGGCGCGGCGCAGAGCGGCCCCGGCCACACCGTCGCCGCGAACGAACCGCAGGTCTCCGGCGCCGGCCCCGCCGGGCAGGGCCAGGCGCCGCCCTCTGTCCACGACCAGCGGACGATGACCTCGCTGCCCGGCGTGACGCCGCAGCCCTGGGCCGATCCCTTCGGGAGGCCGCAGCCGCACGGCACGCTCGGCGGCTTCCCGCCGCCGGATCCCGCCACGGCCGCGGGCGGCCCGCCTCCCGGCCACTACGCCCCTGCGGTCCAGGGCGGCCCGGTGCCTCCGCCGCCCATCGCCCCCGACGGGCCGGGGCAGATCCCGTACGGCTACCCCGGCGGCTACGGCTATCCGTCCCACCCGCACTACGGCGGAGTGCCCGGCCTCTACGGCTGGGCCGGCGGCGGGGTCGGGGACAACAACGGCACGGGCGTGGCCGGACTGGTGCTCGGAATCCTCGCCGCCGTCGTCTTCTGTCTGTGGCCGCTGGCCATCGTCTTCGGCATCCTGGGCATCGTGTTCGGCGCGATCGGGCGCGGGAAGGCCCGCCGGGGTGAGGCCTCGAACCCCGGTCAGGCGCTGGCCGGGATCATCTGCGGCGTGGTGGGCACGGTGCTGGCGATCGGCGTCGGCATCCTGGCGATCGTGGCCCCCTAGAACCCGCGGCAGAACACGCGGTGGAACACGCGGCCGGACCGGTGGACGTCCCCCGCCCGGCCCCGGCGCATTCCGGCCCGGCCCCGACGCCCCCGGTCCGGCGCCGGATTCCGGGCCACGCGTCTGCCGCGCCCTCCCCGGTGTCTCAGGCCCGGGTCAGCAGCCGCTCCCTGGCCTGCATCAGGGCGAAGCCCAGCAGGTTCAGGCCGCGCCAGCGCTCGGGGTCCGACGCGGCCGCGTCGCCCGCGGCCAGGCCGATGCCCCACACCCGGTCCATCGGGCTCGCTTCGACCAGCACCCTCGAGTGGGTGCCCAGCAGGAACGAGCTCAGCGCCGGGTCCGAGGCGAACTTGTGGACGCTGCCCTCGACGACGATCCGGAACCGCTCCCGCTCCCATGTCGCCTCGTCGAAGCCGCGGACCAGCCGCCCCTCCTTCTTCGCCTCGGCGGGCGACGTGGCGGCCAGCACCCGCTCCTTTGCCTCCCGGTCCTCGAAGAGCCGCGCTTTCGCGGCCATCATCCAGTGCTCCGCGGTCGCATAGCCGACGCCGTCGACCACGAACGGTGACGGCCACCACTGGCTGAGGCAGCTCGCGCCGATCCCACCGTCCGGTCGCGGCCGGTGGCCCCAGAAGTGCAGGTACTTGACTCCCACCCCCGACCGGACCGCCCTGACCAGCGACTCCCGGCTGTCGATCATCTCCATGCACCTGAGGATGGCACGCGCCACTGACAGAGCGTCCCGCCTTTTCCGGCGCGACTCGACACCTGGTCTACGCCCCGTCGACAGATTCCGTCGCGTAACCAAAAGGCAACAACGGAATCACTTGTTGGAGTGCCCTTGCTCTGTCAGGATCGGCAATCAAATCAGCCTGGAGCTACGCCACCCGCCCCCGCGCACAGCGGGGCGAAGGCGGAGGAGAGCGACATGCAGGACCGGTTCCCCGCACAGCAGCTGTTCGCGGAGGGCGCCCAGTACATCGACGGCCGCCTCGCCGGCGGCGACTCGGGGCGCGCCCACGCCGTGATCGACCCCGCCACCGGCGAGGAGGTCTACACCTACCACCTTGCGGGCACGGACACCGTCGACGCGGCCGTCGCCGCGGCCCGCGCCGCGTTTCCCAGCTGGGCGGGCGTCACGCCGGGCGAGCGTTCCGACGCGCTGCACCGTCTCGCCGCGGTGCTCGCCGACCGCGCCGACGACTTCGCCCGCGCCGAGTCCCTGCAGTGCGGCAAGCCGCTGAAGCTGACCCGGCAGTTCGACGTCCCCGGAACGATCGACAACACCGCCTTCTTCGCCGGCGCCGCCCGGCATCTCGCGGGCCAGTCCGCCGGCGAGTACTCGGGCGACCACACCTCGTACGTCCGCCGGGAACCCATCGGCGTCGTCGGCTCCATCGCGCCCTGGAACTACCCCCTCCAGATGGCGGCCTGGAAGATCCTCCCGGCGATCGCCGCGGGCAACACGATCGTGCTCAAGCCCGCCGAGCTCACCCCGCTCACCTCGCTGCTGTTCGCCGCGGCGGCGTCGGAGGCCGGAATCCCCGACGGCGTGATCAACATCGTCAACGGGACCGGACGGGAGGCGGGCGAGCGCCTCGTCGGCCACCCCGACGTCGTCATGACCTCCTTCACCGGCTCCACCGCCGTGGGCAGGCGGGTCGCGGAACTCGCCACCGCGACCGTCAAGCGGCTCCACCTGGAGCTCGGCGGCAAGGCGCCCTTCGTCGTCTTCGAGGACGCCGACCTGGAGGCCGCCGTCCACGGCGCGGTCGCCGGCTCGCTCATCAACACCGGGCAGGACTGCACGGCCGCCACGCGCGCGTACGTGCAGCGGCCTCTCTACGAGGCCTTCGTCGAGCGGACGGCCGCCCTGATGGAGACCGTGCGGGTCGGCGACCCGTTCGCCGCGGGCACCGACCTCGGCCCCCTCGTGTCGCACGCCCAGCGCGACCGGGTCGCCGCATTCGTCGACCGGGCGCGCGGCTACGCGCGCGTGGTGACGGGCGGCGAGGCGCCCCAGGGCGAGCTCAAGAACGGCGCCTACTATCTGCCCACCCTGATCGCGGACGCCGCCCAGGACAGCGAGGCGGTCCAGTCGGAGATCTTCGGGCCGGTGCTGGTCGTCCTGCCGTTCGACACCGACGAGGAGGGCATCCGGCTCGCCAACGACACCCCCTACGGGCTCGCGGCCTCCGCGTGGACCCGGGACGTCTTCCGGGCCAACCGTGCGACACGCGAGATCAAGGCCGGATGCGTGTGGATCAACGACCACATCCCGATCATCAGCGAGATGCCGCACGGCGGTTACAAGGCATCCGGCTTCGGCAAGGACATGTCAGCGTACTCGTTCGAGGAGTACACGCAGCTAAAGCACGTTATGTTCGATAACACGGCGGTGGCCCGCAAGCCCTGGCACCGCACGGTCTTCGGGGACTCATAAGCGACGACGAACGGCCGCAGACCACGGCCGGACCTCCCGAAAGGGCACCACGCGCATGCAGCAGTACGAGCCCGACCGCCCGAGCCCGGCCGAAACGGCCGCCGTGCGGCGCAGTCTCCGCAACGGCAGGGCGGCCATGACCCGCCGGTCGGTGTTGCGCACCTCCGCCGGCGGCGCGCTCGCCCTGGGCGGCCTCGGAGCGCTGGCCGGCTGCGGGATCCCCGCGGCTGGCAAGTCACAGGGCGGCGTCTCCGCCGACGACCACTCGGCGAAGGAGAAGGTAGTCAACTTCTCCAACTGGCCGGAGTACATCGACGTCGACGACAGCGGGAAGAACCGCCCCACGCTGGACGCGTTCCGCAAGCGGACCGGCATCACGGTCAAGTACACCGAGGACATCAACGACAACGACGAGTTCTTCGGCAAGATCCAGCCGCAGCTCGCCGCCGGCCAGGACACCGGCCGCGACCTCATCGTCCTCACCGACTGGCTGGCCGCCCGCATGATCAGGCTCGGCTACGTCCAGAAGCTGGACGCGTCGAACCTGCCGCACGCCTTCGCCAACCTGTCGGAGCAGTTCCGCAGCCCCGACTGGGACCCGGGCCGCGCCTACTCGTACCCCTGGCAGGGCATCTCGACGGTCGTCGCCTACAACAAGAAGGCGCTCGACGGCGTCGAGGTGAAGTCGGTCTCCGACCTGCTCGACACCCCGGCGCTCAAGGGCCGCGTCGGCCTGCTGACCGAGATGCGCGACACCGTCGGGATGACCATGCTCGACATGGGCAAGGACCCGGGGAAGTTCACCGACGACGACTACGACGCGGTCATCGCCCGCCTCCAGAAGGCGGTGGACAAGGGACAGATCCGGCGCTTCACCGGCAACGACTACACGTCCGACCTCAGCAAGGGCGACCTCGCAGCCTGCGTGGCCTGGGGCGGCGACATCGTGCAGCTCCAGGCGGACAACCCCGACGTCGCCTACATCATCCCGGACAGCGGCTACATGACGTCGACCGACAACCTGCTGATCCCCAACAAGGCGCGCCACAAGACGAACGCCGAGCGGCTGATCGACTACTACTACGAGCCCGAGCCGGCCGCCGAACTCGCCGCGTACATCAACTACGTGAGTCCGGTCGCGGACGTGAAACCGTACCTCGCCAAGATCGACAAGTCGGCGGCGGACAACCCGCTGATCCTTCCCGACAAGGCCATGCAGGCGAAGTCCCACGCCTTCCGCTCCCTGAGCTCGAAGGAAGAGGCCGCCTACCAGGCCAAGTTCGCAAAGCTCACTGGGGCGTGACGACGATGAAGACGACCGACAGCGGCAGCGGCGACGTCCGCCTCACCGGCATCAGCAAGACCTACGGCTCCTTCACCGCCGTGCACCCGCTGGACCTGACCGTCCCGCAGGGCTCCTTCTTCGCCCTGCTCGGTGCGTCCGGCTGCGGCAAGACCACCACCCTGCGCATGATCGCCGGCCTGGAGGAACCGTCCACCGGGACCGTCCACCTCGGCGACCACGACGTCACGGCGCTCCCGCCCTACAAGCGGCCCGTGAACACCGTGTTCCAGTCCTACGCCCTCTTCCCGCACCTCGACATCTTCGAGAACGTCGCCTTCGGCCTGCGCCGGCGCGGCATCAAGAGCGTGAAGAAGCAGGTCGAGGACATGCTGGAGCTCGTCCAGCTCGGGGAGCAGGCCCGCAAGAAGCCCCACCAGCTCTCCGGCGGCCAGCAGCAGCGCGTCGCGGTCGCCCGCGCCCTGATCAACCACCCCAAGGTGCTGCTGCTCGACGAGCCGCTCGGCGCCCTCGACCTCAAGCTGCGCCGCCAGATGCAGCTGGAGCTCAAGCGCATCCAGACCGAGGTCGGCATCACCTTCGTGCACGTCACGCACGACCAGGAGGAGGCCATGACGATGGCCGACACGGTCGCGGTGATGAACGGGGGCCGCGTCGAACAGCTCGGCTCCCCGGCCGACCTCTACGAGAACCCGCACACCACGTTCGTCGCCAACTTCCTCGGCACCTCCAACCTGATCGAGGCCGAGGTGGACTCCAGGGCCGGTGACGACATCGTGCTCAAGGCGGGCGACGGCAAGCTCGTGCTGCCCGTGGCGCGCTGCTCCGCACCCACCGCGAACGGCGGCCGGGTACTGGTCGGCGTACGCCCCGAGAAGATCTCCCTGACCCACGCCGACGACGCCGGCGAGATCCCCGAGGGCCGCAACCGGATCACCGGGAAGATCGCCGACTCCTCCTTCATCGGCGTGTCCACCCAGTACGTGATCGACAGCTCGGTCTGTCCGGAGTTCGAGGTCTACGCCCAGAACGTCGACCGCGACGCCCGGCTCGTCCCCGGCGCCGACGTGGTCCTGCACTGGAGCCCGGTCCACACCTTCGGCCTGGACGCCGCGCAGGACATCGAGGCCGGCATCCAGGAAGAGACGGCGGTCTGAGATGGCGACGCTCACCGGGGCGCCCCCGCCTCTCTCCCCGACCGCGCCGACGAAGAAGCCGCCCCGCAGACGCGGCCGTCTGACGCCGTACTGGCTGCTGCTGCCCGGCCTGCTCTGGCTGGTCGTGTTCTTCGCCCTGCCGATGATCTACCAGGCCTCCACGTCCGTGCAGACGGGCTCCCTGGAGGAGGGCTACAAGGTCACCTGGCACTTCGCGACCTACTGGGACGCCCTCGGCGCGTACTGGCCGCAGTTCCTGCGCTCGGTCCTCTACGCGGGCGCCGCCACGATCCTGTGCCTGGCGCTCGGCTACCCGCTGGCCTACCTGATCGCCTTCCGGGCCGGCCGCTGGCGCAACCTGATCATGATCCTGGTGATCGCGCCGTTCTTCACCAGCTTCCTGATCCGCACCCTCGCCTGGAAGACCATCCTCGCGGACGGCGGCCCCGTCGTCGGCGCCCTGAACACACTGCACGTCCTCGACGTCACCAGCTGGCTCGGCTGGACGTCGGGCGACCGCGTCCTCGCCACGCCCCTCGCGGTGGTCTGCGGTCTGACGTACAACTTCCTGCCGTTCATGATCCTTCCGCTGTACTCCTCGCTGGAGCGCATCGACGGACGGCTGCACGAGGCGGCGGGCGACCTGTACGCCCGGCCGGCCACCGTCTTCCGCAAGGTCACCTTCCCGCTGTCGATGCCGGGCGTGGTCTCCGGCACCCTGCTCACCTTCATCCCGGCGGCCGGCGACTACGTCAACGCGGAACTCCTCGGCTCGACCGACACCCGCATGATCGGAAACGTCATCCAGACGCAGTTCCTGCGCGTGCTGGACTATCCGACGGCGGCGGCCCTCTCCTTCATCCTCATGGCCGCGATCCTCTTCATGGTCACCTTCTACATCCGCAGGTCGGGGACGGAGGATCTGGTCTAAATGCCCCTCGTCAACTGGCTCAAGCGCCATTTCGTGGTCATCGCGGGACTCCTCACGCTCGGCTATCTCCTCCTGCCGAACGTCGTCGTCACCGTGTTCTCCTTCAACAAGCCGAAAGGCCGCTTCAACTACGAGTGGCAGCAGTTCTCCACCGACGCCTGGCAGGACCCCTGCGGGGTCGCGGGCCTGTGCGGCTCACTGTCGCTCAGCCTCCAGATCGCGATCTGGGCGACCCTCGGCGCCACCCTTCTCGGCACGATGATCGCCTTCGCGCTGGTCCGCTACCGCTTCCGCGCGCGGGGCGCCGTGAACTCGCTGATCTTCCTGCCGATGGCGATGCCCGAGGTCGTCATGGCCGCCTCGCTGCTCACCCTCTTCCTCAACCTGGGCGCGCAGCTGGGGTTCTGGACGATCCTCATCGCGCACATCATGTTCTGCCTGAGCTTCGTCGTGACGGCGGTCAAGGCGCGCGTCATGTCGATGGACCCCCGGCTGGAACAGGCCGCCCAGGACCTCTACGCCGGGCCGGCGCAGACGTTCCTGCGCGTCACCCTGCCCATCGCGGCCCCCGGGATCGCCGCGGGCGCGCTGCTCGCCTTCGCGCTCTCCTTCGACGACTTCATCATCACCAACTTCAACGCGGGCTCGACCGTCACCTTCCCCATGTTCGTGTGGGGCTCGGCGCAGCGCGGAACGCCCGTCCAGATCAACGTCATCGGCACGGCCATGTTCCTGGTCGCCGTCCTGTTGGTGCTGACGTCGATGATCGTCGGCAGCCGCCGCAACAAGCAGAAGGCATAAGGCACAGAGCCCGAAGCCGCCAGGCCCGTAGGGAGTTGACATCATGGCCGCAGGCGCCATGAACCGGTGGATCACTTCTCTTTCCGACGCACAGCCGGTCCCGTACTGGCTGGAAGACCCGGGCAGGCCCCGTCCCGAACCCGCGCTCACCGGCCCCGAGACCTGCGATCTGCTGGTCGTCGGGGGCGGGTACAGCGGACTGTGGACCGCTCTCGTCGCCAAGGAGCGCGACCCGCAGCGGGACGTGGTGCTGCTGGAGGGCCGCGAGGTGGGCTGGGCCGCCTCGGGCCGCAACGGAGGGTTCTGCGCGGCCTCCCTCACCCACGGGCTGCCCAACGGGCTGGCCCGCTGGCCGGACGAGATCCACCGGCTGGAGGACCTGGGGATGCGCAACCTCGACGCGATCGAGACGGCGATCGCCCGGCACGGGATCGACTGCGACTTCGAGCGCACCGGCGAGATCGACGTCGCCACCGAGGAGTACCAGGCCCGGGAACTGCGCGACTGGTACGGGGAACTCGAGAGCAGGGGCCTCGCCGACGGCATCGAGTTCCTCGACGCGGACGCGGTGCGCGAGCAGGTCGCCTCGCCCACCTTCCTCGCGGGCCTGCACGACCGGCGGGGCGTGGCCATGCTGCACCCCGCCAAGCTCGTCTGGGGCCTGAAGCAGGCGTGCGCGCGCCTCGGCGTGCGGGTGTACGAGCACACGCCCGCGCTGGACCTGAAGCCGTACGGGGCGGGGACGGCCGTCCGCACGCCGTACGGCCAGGTCCGCGCCCGGCAGGTGGCCCTGGGCACGAACATCTTCCCGAACCTGGTCAGGCGCGTGCGGGCGTACACCGTCCCGGTCTACGACTACGCGCTGATGACCGAACCGCTGACCCCGGCGCAGCTCGACTCGATCGGCTGGAAGAACCGGCAGGGACTCGGGGACAGCGCCAACCAGTTCCACTACTTCCGGCTGTCCGCCGACAACCGGATCCTGTGGGGCGGGTACGACGCCGTCTACCCCTACGGGGGCCGGGTGCGGGCGGAGTACGACGACCGGCCCGAGACGTACGCCAAGCTCGCCGGGCACTTCTTCACCTGCTTCCCGCAGCTGGAGGGCGTCCGCTTCACCCACGCGTGGGGCGGGGCGATCGACACGTGCTCGCGCTTCTCGGCGTTCTTCGGCACCGCGCACCAGGGGAAGGTGGCCTATGCGGCCGGCTACACCGGCCTGGGCGTCGGCGCGACCCGGTTCGGCGCGGAGGTGATGCTCGACCTGCTGGCGGGGGAGAGCACCGAGCGGACACGGCTGGAGATGGTCCGCAGGAAACCGCTGCCCTTCCCGCCCGAGCCCTTCGCCTGGACCGGCATCGCGCTCACCAAGTGGTCCCTGGCCCGCGCCGACGCGCACGGCGGCCGGCGCAATCTGTGGCTGAGGACCATGGACCGACTGGGCCTCGGCTTCGACAGCTGAGCCTCTCCGTCGCGGCCCGCGGGGGCCGGTTCGCGGGGTGTGGGCCGGTTCACTCGAACGAGTGGTCCGAACCCGCGTAATGCTCGGTGCCGACCCCCCTCTCCCCCTTGTGGACGCGACCGCGTTCCACGAGCGAAAGGGAGGTCCTCACATGGCTGGGGCGAAGACGGCGGTCGACTGGCTGGCATCCGTCGCACCGGATCCCGAGGCATGTCGCTGGGAATGGGAGCGCAACCCGCTCGGGGTGGCGCTGCTGCCCGCGGGCCGGGCCTGGGACGTGCTCATCCTGCCGGGCACGCTCGGCTATCCCACCCTCGACGTGCTGACCCGCATCCTCGACCGGCCGGGCCCGGTGCTCGTCGACTTCGGCGACGACCGCATGGGGTTCTTCGTCGCGCCGGGGACGGCGGCGCGCTGGCTCGGCACCGGCATCCGCACCGCGGGCGCCGGCACCTGGATCGTCGTGCCGCATCCGGGCCGCTCCGCCAGGGGAGTCCGCTGGCTGGTGACGCCGGACGGCTCCGGCACGCTGACCGACGCGGCGCTCCTGGAACTGGCGATGCACGAGGCGGCGGCGGGACTGGCCGCCGGAGAGGACGGCTGACCGGCCGGCCGCCCGGGGGCAGCGCCGCGGCGCACGGGGCCGGGAGCGGCGTCGCCCGCGGCGGAGCGTTCAGTCCGTCGACGTCGCCTTCAGGGCCAGCCACAGCTCCATCCGGACGTCCGGGTCGTCCAGGGAGCGGCCGAGGATCTCCTCCACCCGGCGCATGCGGTAGCGCAGGGTGTGGCGGTGGACGCCCAGGTCGGCCGCCGCCGCGTCCCACTGTCCGTGGCGGGAGAGCCAGGCCCGCAGGGAGGCCACCAGATCGCCGCGGCCGGTCGCGTCGTGCTCGTGCAGGGCGCGCAGCAGACTGTCCGCGAACGCCTTCACCGCGTCGTCCGCGAGCAGCGGCAGCACCGAACCCGCCGCCAGCCGCTCGTGCTCCACGAACACCCGGCCCCGGCGACGCGCCACGGACAGGGCCTGTTCCGACTGTCTGTAGGCGGCCGCCGCCGCGATCGGTCCGGCCGGCGCCGACAGGCCCACCACGAGCTCGCCCCCCGGGCCGGCCTCGGCACCGCCGCCCCCCTCCGCCCGGGCGGCCTCCAGCGCCGTCGCGTACCGCGCGCACGCCGACACGGCCGCGCCGCCGTCCGTGACCAGCGCCACCAGCCGCTCGCCCTCGGGCACCACGAGCACCGCCTCACCGGCCCGGGCGGCCGCCGACTCGAGGGCCTCGACAAGACCGCCGAACGGCTCCCCGGCCGTGTCGGACGCGGCCGGCGACCGGGCAGCGAGCGGGCCGTGCCCCGGCCCCTCCGGATGCGTCCGCGCCACGGGGGCCGGCGCCGACTCGGCGACGATCACGCGGAAGGGGACGTCGAGCAGATCGCCGTACAGGTGCCCGGCGACGGCCCGCGCGTGGTCCGGTTCGCCCGCCAGCAGCATCCGCAGCACCGCCGCGCCGATCCGCTGCTGCGCCGTGTACAGCGAGCGCGAGCGTTCCGTGGTGAGGGTCAGCAGCGCGATGGCCGAGTGGACGGCGTACCGCTCGGCGGTCCCGAGGGCCGCGGCGGTGCCGACGGCGAGCGCCGCGCGAGGGCGGCGCCCGGTGCCCAGCGAGTGCAGTTCGACCCGGTCGTCGAGGCGGCCCCCGGACTCGGCCTGCTCCGGGCCGCCGCCGCCCACCACCGCCGAGGCCGGGGCCGGCCGCTCCCGCAGCCGCTCCACCTCCGCCGTGAGCCGGGCGGCCCGCCGGGCGGCCCACTCGGGTGCGGCCGCCACCACGGCGCCCGACGCGTCGTACAGCGCCGCCCATCCGTCGACCTGGGCGGCGAGCGCGCGGAGCAGTCCCTCGGCGCCGTCCGAGAGGGCCTGCTTCGTCAGCTCGCGCTGAGCCGCGAACCCGGCGGTCACCGCCCGGTACTGGTCGGCCGCGATCGCCGCCGACACCGCCTTGCTGATGGCGAGGAAGGGCGTGCGGCGCGGCACCTCCAGCAGCGGCAGGTTCTCCTCCGTCGCCGCGTCCACCAGCGCCTGCGGGATCTCGTCGTAGTTGACGCCGACGGCGAAGCCGAGCCCGACCACGCCCGCCTTCGACAGCCGCCGCACATAGCGCCGCATCGCCTCCGGGTCCGCCGCGTCCAGCTTGAGCGCGGTGATCAGCAGCAGTTCCCCGCCCTCCATGTACGGCACGGGGTCGGCGAGCTCGCTGACGTGCGCCCAGCGCACCGGCACGTCCAGACGGTCCTCGCCCGCCCGCACGGTGAGCTTCAGCGCGGAATGGTGGACGAGCGACGCGAGGGTGGGAGGCATGGGGCCTTCAGATCGGGGGAGAGGGGCAGCGTTGGCCGCTTCGTATGAAGGATCTGTGTCGATTCTGCCTCACCGTACGGTCCCGGGCCGCCGCTTCAGCCCCGCAGGTCGACCAACAGGGGCGGCGCGTGCTCGCCGTCCGTGCTCGTCAGCGACAGCACCGCGTGGCCCGGCGGGATCTCGTGCGCCAGCTGGGACGCCGACCACCGCTCCCGCTCCACCTGCCGCACGGTCACCGCGTCGGTGGTCACCGCCCTGCCGGTCACCAGCTTGCGCAGGGCGTGGATGGCGCGGGTCATCGGCTGGTCGGCGAAGACGGTGTGCTTGGCGACCTCCGTGGTCTCCACCCACTCGGTGCCCCAGGTCTGCGCGAACCGGTTGCCGTCCCAGGTGGTGATGCCCGAGAACGCCATCCGGCAGCCGACCGCGCCGTACAGCGGCCCGTGCAGCGCCTCGGGGACGTCGCCGACGCTGCGCAGGGCGAGCACCACGCCCGCGTTCTGCGAGCGCAGCCGCTGGAGCCGGCGCACCGACCCCTCGGTGACGGTCCCCGTGGCGTCGTCGAGGACGAGGCACGCGAAGTGGTCGTGCCGCTCGCGCACGACCGTCTGGAACTGGGCGAGGACCAGCCGGGTGATCAGCCGGCCCGCCTCCTCGTGTCCCCGGTCGGGCAGGTCGACGCGGACGCGCAGCGGATGGTGGGCGACGGCGCGCAGCGAGAACGCCCGGTGCGCGTCGCTCGCGCCGCCGAAGAACTCCGCGAACACCGGCCGGTTCAGCAGCGCCAGCCGGTCGGCGAGGGCACGGCCCGCGTCGCCCGGCGTCCCCGTCTGGCGGAGCCGGGCCTCCAGCTCACGGCGCATCACCTCGTCGCCGGCCACCGCCGCGCGCAGCGCGGACACCGCCCCCGGCTCGCCCTCCAGCAGTTCGAGCAGTTCGGGGAGGGAGGGGAAGCGCCCGTGGGCGGCCCGGTAGGGGCCGAGCAACTGGGCCAGCGCCGTCGTCGCGCTCTGGCCGCTCACCGCGTCGAGGTCGCCGGCCAGCGCCTCGGCGAGGATCCCGGCCGCCTCGTCCGGGTCGTCGGAGCCCGCGTACGGGTCCAGATCGTGCACGGACGACGGGTCGCCGATCCGGACGATCACGTCGAACGCCGCGTCCGGGCCGAGCGGTCCGCCGCCCGGCGACGACACGGCGACCACGGCGCACGTCCCGGTGAGCGCCTGCAGCGCGAGCGCCTCGGTCAGCGGTTCGAGCAGGGTCCGCGTCTTGCCGGACCCGGACGGACCGACGGCGAGCAGCGAGGTGCCCAGCACGTCCGGGCCGAGCGCGGCGCCCGCCTCCCGGTAGCCGGCGGGCGTGCGCTCGCCGTCCGCCCAGCGGCCGATGCGCACCTGCCCGGCGAGCAGGTCGTGGCGCGCGGCGCGCCGGGGCAGGTCGCGGGCGCCCGAGGGGTGGGTCCAGGCGGCGCCGCCCTGCCGCAGCACGGTCTCCCGGAAGTCCCCGAGTCCGGCGGTCCACGCCCGCCGCACGCGCACGCAGTCCACGTCGTTCATCCGGCCCGCGGCGACCTCGCCGGTCAGCAGGTCGGCCGCTTCGTACTGCCCGGCGTCCCGCAGCTCGGGCCACTGGGAACGGGGCCGCTCCGCCGCGGGCGCGGCCTGGCCCGGATCGGCCCGGCGGGCGGCGAGCAGCTGCTTCGCGTACGGCCACCAGCCGCCGAGCCGGGCGAACGGCCACGCCACCAGCAGCGTGATGGCGGCGTACAGGGCGTTCGTGAACAGGGGGGAGGCGAACAGCTCGTAACCGCCGGAGACGAGCACGATGAGCGAGAACAGCGGGTCGACGACCGGCAGCGCGTCCCAGCCGACGCCGAAGGCGCCGGGGAAGACGAAGCTCAGCGCGGCGAGCGCGCCGAGCAGGGCGATCAGGGCCCGCCCGGGCTGCGGCCGGCGGCCGACGAAGTGCCGCGCCGCGTGCGGCCAGCTGCCCAGCCGTCCCATGGCGTAGACGAGCACGGCGAAGAAGACGCCGTCGTAGACGACCCGGGCCTCGGCGCCGTCCATGTTCTTGGGGGAGGCGATCGTGCCGCCCCACCACCAGTCGTCCGGGGTGAACAGCCGCAGCAGGGTGAACTGGTAGGGCATGGCGCCCCGCCGCCACAGCGACCACAGGACCAGCGCGATCACCAGCGGCACCAGCATGCCGACGACGGTCACCGGCGCGAGCCGCTCCGGCGTCCGCGCCGTCCTCGGCGGCCGGTGACCGTGCCGCCAGACGCCCGGCCGGGTCGCGGGGCGCGCCTCGTCGAGCCAGTCGGCCACGGCGGACGCGGCCCGCGGGGAGTGCTCGGAGGCGGGCGGCACGCCCGGCGCACGGTCCGGCCGCGGAGGCGCGGCGGGCGTCCGCGGCGGTGTGGCGGGCGGCCGCGGAGGCCCCGCCGGGCGCGGCACAGGATTCGCCTGCGCACGCCGCGCGTCCTGCGTCCCGTCGCTGTCCATCGCCCCTGCCCCCTGACCAGCCGTTCCGTCTGCCATCAGCGAGTCAATCTAACGCGCCCGCAAGGGGAGTTCACCGCTTACGCGGCCGGGCCTGCGACGTTCCCCGCCCGTGTGCACTGTCCACGACGGACAAGCCGCCCCGCCGACACCGCCCACATGGAGCATGCCGACCCCTCGCTCCCCGTCCTAGCCTGCGAGAAAGGAACGGAAAGCGTCCGCAGAACCCCAGGAGCCCCTCATGACCGCCCTTCCGCAGGAGCGCCGCGTCGTCACCGCCATCCCCGGCCCCAAGTCGCAGGAACTCCAGGCCCGCCGGACCGCCGCGGTCGCGGCCGGGGTGGGCTCGGTGCTGCCCGTGTTCACCGCGCGCGCGGGCGGCGGCATCATCGAGGACGTCGACGGCAACCGCCTGATCGACTTCGGCTCCGGCATCGCGGTCACCTCCGTCGGCGCGTCCGCCGAGGCCGTGGTGCGCCGGGCCTCCGCCCAGCTCGCCGACTTCACCCACACCTGCTTCATGGTCACCCCCTACGAGGGCTACGTGGAGGTCGCCGAGGCGCTCGCCGAGCTGACCCCGGGCGACCACGCCAAGAAGTCCGCGCTGTTCAACTCCGGCGCCGAGGCCGTCGAGAACGCCGTCAAGATCGCGCGGGCGTACACCAAGCGCCAGGCCGTCGTCGTCTTCGACCACGGCTACCACGGCCGGACCAACCTCACCATGGCGCTGACGGCGAAGAACATGCCGTACAAGCACGGCTTCGGGCCGTTCGCGCCCGAGGTCTACCGGGTGCCGGTCGCCTACGGCTACCGCTGGCCGACGGGCGCCGAGAACGCCGGTCCCGAGGCCGCCGCCCAGGCCGTCGACCAGATCAGCAAGCAGGTCGGCGCGGAGAACGTCGCCGCGATCATCATCGAGCCGGTGCTGGGCGAGGGCGGCTTCATCGAGCCCGCCGCGGGCTTCCTGCCGGCCATCCGCAAGTTCGCGTCCGACAACGGCATCGTCTTCGTCGCCGACGAGATCCAGTCCGGCTTCTGCCGCACCGGCCAGTGGTTCGCCTGCGAGGACGAGGGGATCGTCCCTGACCTGATCACCACCGCCAAGGGCATCGCCGGCGGTCTGCCGTTGGCCGCCGTCACCGGCCGCGCCGAGATCATGGACGCGGCGCACCCGGGCGGCCTGGGCGGCACCTACGGCGGCAACCCGGTCGCCTGCGCGGGCGCGCTCGGCTCCATCGAGACGATGAAGGAGCTGGACCTCAACGCCCGGGCGAAGAACATCGAGGCGATCATGAAGGGCCGCCTCACCGCCATGGCCGAGAAGTTCGACATCATCGGCGACGTCCGCGGACGCGGCGCGATGATCGCCATCGAGCTGGTCAAGGACCGCACGACGAAGGAGCCGGACGCCGAGGCGACCGCCGCGCTCGCGAAGGCCTGCCACCAGGAGGGTCTGCTGGTGCTCACCTGCGGCACCTACGGCAACGTCCTGCGCTTCCTGCCCCCGCTGGTCATCGGCGAGGACCTGCTCGGCGAGGGTCTCGACATCATCGAGCAGGCGTTCGCGCGCATCTGAAGCGGTCGCCGCACAGGTGATCGCCCTTGCCCGCACAGCGTGTGAAGAAGGTGTGCGAGGAGGATGGCGGGACGGCAGACGGTCTGTCGTACCGCCCCGGCCCTGTCGTAGGTTCTACCCGGATGAGAGATACACCCCGTCCACGGGAGACCGTGGACGGATTCCAGGCCGGGGCCTCCCCAGCTTCGACCTGGTCGTGCCCTCGCGCACACAACCGGAGCTCCGGCTTCGGATCTCCACCGATCGGACGGTCGCCCGCCCCAAACCCCCCGGGGCGGCCGGCGTCTCCGGTCCGGACGGCCACCCCGGAACAATCCCCCCTGTTCCGGGGCGGCCGACCTCCTTCTTCAGGCGCCGACCACGCGGAAAGACCCCGGATGCGCTCCGGGGTCTTTTTTTCGGTCTTTCTCCGGCCCGCGGCCGCTCCGACAAGCTGACAAGCTGTGGCTCATGTCGTCCCGTCCGAGCCGCGCCCTCCTCGGCCCCCTCGCCGGCCCTCTTCCCGCCCTTCTGCTCGGCCTGCCCGCCGTCCTGTTCGCGCTGATCACCTGGCAGGTCGCCGTCGGCGGACCGCTGCTGCGCGCGGACGCGCGCCTCAGCCGTGCCCTCGTCCACCCCGACCGGGCCTCCGAGCTGCTGGCCGACCTCGGCGAGGTGCAGATCGCGGTGCCCGTGCTGGTGCTGGCCGCCGGGTACGCGGCCTGGCGGGGCAGCACGGCGGGTGCGGCGCGGTGGTGGGCGCCGCCGGCCGCGGCGCTCGGCCCGATGCTGCTGGTGCCGCTGATCGTCGTCCCCCTCAAGGAGTGGACCGACCGGCCCGGAACGCCCGCCGTGCCGCCCGCCACCGGTTACTTCCCCTCCGGGCACACGGCGACGGCGGCCGTCGCCTACGGCTCCGCGGTGCTGGTCCTGCTGCCGTGGCTGCGGACGGCGCTCGCGCGGCGGACGGCCGTGGCCACGAGCGTCCTCCTCGTCCTCGGCGTCTCCTTCGGACTGGTCCGACGCGGCTACCACTGGCCGCTGGACGTGGTGGCCAGCTGGTGTCTGTGCACGGTGCTGCTCGGGGCGCTGTGGCTCCTGTCGGCTCGGGAACGCGACCCGGCACGGGAACGCGGCTTGCCGCAGGAGCGCGACCCGGCGCGGGAACGCGGCCCGGCAGGGGAGCGCGGCCGATCACGCCAAACCGTCGCGTCCGAGCCGCCCACCCGTACGACTCGGACAAGCGCCCCCTCGGCCTCGCGCCCCTACCGTGGACCACGAAAACCACAGGACACCCCCTAAGCGGAAGGGCCGGGACTCGACCATGCCCCAGGAAACGAACGTGGGGGCCACCCACGCCTTCTGGCTCGCCGGACGCCAGGTCACCGGCGAGGACGCGTTCGACGTGGCCTCCCCGTGGGACGGCCGGCTCGTCGGCAGGGTCAGCGTGCCGACGGACGCACAGGTCGAGGAGGCCGTCGCCGCCGCCCACGCCGTGCGGGACGAGTTCGCCGGCACTCCGGCCCACGTGCGCGCCGCCGCCCTCGACCACGTCAGCAAGCGGCTCGCCGAGCGCACCGAGGAGATCGCCCGGCTGATCTCCGCCGAGAACGGCAAGCCGGTCAAGTGGGCGCGCGGCGAGGTCGGCCGCGCCGTGTCCGTCTTCCGCTTCGCGGCCGAGGAGGCCCGGCGGTTCAACGGCGGCGAGGCCCAGCGGCTCGACACCGACGCCGGCGGCCAGGGGCGGCTCGCGCTGACCCGGCGCTTCCCCAAGGGCGTGGTGCTGGGCATCGCGCCGTTCAACTTCCCGCTGAACCTGTGCGCGCACAAGGTCGCCCCGGCGATCGCGGCGGGCGCGCCGATCATCCTCAAGCCCGCCCCGGCGACCCCGCTGTCCGGTCTGGTCATCGGCGAGCTGCTCGCCGAGACCGAGCTGCCGGCCGGCTCCTGGTCGATCCTGCCGGTCTCCAACGACCGCATGCCGGCCCTCGTGCAGGACGAGCGGCTGCCCGTGATCTCCTTCACCGGCTCCGAGAAGGTCGGCTACGCGATCATGGACTCGGTGCCGCGCAAGCACTGCACCCTGGAGCTGGGCGGCAACGGCGCGGCCGTCGTCCTCGGCGACTACGCGAGCGACGCGGACCTCGACTGGGCCGCCACCCGCATCGCGACCTTCTCCAACTACCAGGGCGGTCAGTCCTGCATCTCGGTGCAGCGGGTCATCGCGGACGCCTCCGTGTACGACCGGCTGCTGCCGCGCATCGTCGCCGCCGTCGAGGCGCAGGTCACCGGTGACCCGTCGGACGCCGCGACCGACGTCGGCCCGCTGGTCAGCGAGGACGCGGCCCGGCGGGTCGAGACGTGGGTCGACGAGGCGGTGGCGGCCGGCGCGAAGCTCCTGACCGGCGGCGAGCGCGACGGCGCGACCTATGCGCCGACCGTCCTCGTCGACGTCCCGGCCGACACCGAGGTCGCGTGCGAGGAGATCTTCGGACCGGTCCTCACCGTGCAGCGCACCGAGGGCGAGGCCGAGGCCTTCGCCGCCGTCAACGCCTCCAAGTACGGCCTGCAGGCGGGCGTGTTCACGCACGACGTGCAGGCGGCCTTCCGTGCCCACCGCGCGCTCGAGGTCGGCGGCGTCGTCATCGGCGACGTGCCCTCCTACCGTGCGGACCAGATGCCGTACGGCGGCGTCAAGCAGTCCGGCGTGGGCCGCGAGGGCGTCCGGTTCGCGATGGAGGACTACACCTACGAGCGGGTGCTGGTGCTCACGGGGCTCGCGCTCTGAGCCGGCCGGCCCCCGAACGGTTCGGGGGCCTCTGGCTAATGGGAACCATTTTCATATAGTCTTCGGATCGGCGCTCACGCGCCGTCCTCGAAGGGGCCCGGCGCCGATGCCTTCCGGCGCCGGGCCCCTTCTCGGTGTCGGCCTCGTCCGGACCCTCAACCGGAGAAGCCGACATGCGCGAGCCGCAGCGGGCCGCGCAGTCCGAGGCGCAGGTCGTGCACGCCGTCCGCCGCGAAGGGCGCGTCCACGGTGACGTAGGAGTACGGGCCCGGCGTGGGCGTTTCGAGGGTCACCGTGGCCAGCACCGGACCGCCGTCCAGGGAGAGTTCCACCGAGCCCTCGCCGGACGCCGTCACCGTCACGGCCGTCACCCCCGGTGCGCCGCCGCCCGAGCCCGATCCCGCGCCCGTCTCCGTGCTCGCGCCGAAGTCGCAGGCGCGGTAGAGCAGTTCGCCCGTCCCGCCGCCGGCCGGCGTCACCGCGTCGCCGGACTCCTTCGCACGGTCGACGATCTCGGTCCCGCCCTGCTCGTCGAAGTCGGCCGCCCGGAGTCCGTCCGCGCGCACCGCGCGCGGCGCCGACGGCTCGCCGTCGAGGACGGCGGTGGTGCGCAGGCGGACGTCCTCGCTGGACGCGCCGACCAGGAACTCGTACGGGCCGGGCTCCAGTCGCCGTCGGCCCCGCGCCACGTCCCAGAACGCGAAGGCGGACAGCGGCGCCTCGAAGGCGACGTCCGCGCACGCGCCGGGCGCCAGGGTGATCCGGCGGCAGTCGAGCAGCTCCCGGCGAGGGCGGACGACCGACGGGTCCGCGGCGCGGGTGTACAGCTGGACGACCTCGTCGGCCGTCGTGTCGCCGGTGTTGGTCACCGTGCAGGCGACGTGCGCCCTGCCGTCCGTCACGCGTACCGAGAGACCGGCGTACGAGAACGACGCGTAGGACAGGCCGTGCCCGAACGGGAACAGCGCGGCGCCCTCGAAGTAGAGGTAGGTCTGCCGGGCGCCGATCACGTCGTAGTCCAGCAGGTCGGGCAGGTCCGCGTCGTCGGCGTACCAGGTCTGCGGCAGGCGGCCGGCGGGGGAGACGTCGCCGGCCAGGACGCGCGCCAGGGCGGCTCCCGCGGCCTGGCCGCCGTGTGCCGTCCACAGCGCCGCGGACAGCGGGTCCGGGTCGAACGCGTACGGGTACGCCGACACCAGCACCAGCACCGTGCGCGCGCCCGCCGCCCGGGCGGCCGCCAGCAGCCTCTCCTGGTGGGCCGGCAGGCGCAGCGTGGTGCGGTCCTCGGTCTCCCGGCCGTTGATGTGCGGGTCGTTGCCGGCCACCACCACGACCACGTCCGCCCCGGCAGTGACCCGGGTCACTGCGCTCTCGCCGGATTCGACGACGATGAGCTCGAAGACCTCGGGACTCCCCCCGGTCTCCGCGTCGGGCCCGGCAACCCGCACACCGTCGGCGGCGACACACACGTGACGACCCGTGCCCAGGTGCAGCAGGAGGTGACCGTTCCCGTGGGGTTCGAGGCGGAACGTCTCCTGCACGATCCATCCGCCCGGCTGGTCGGCGGAGGCGCGCAGCAGACCGTCCTCGGCGACCGAGAGGTAGCGCCCGTCGGGGGCGCGCAGCGTCAGCACGTCCCCGCCCCAGTCCACCAGCGCCAGCTCGGTGCCCTCGGCGTCCGCGGTCAGCGGCGGCAGGTCGGTGCGGCCGGCCAGCAGCGCAGGGTCGAGGGCGCCCTCGGCGCCGCGCACCTCGTCGCGGGCCTCGGGCGCGGCGGGGACCTTCAGGAAGGTCCCCGCAGAGGTCCTCAGCAGGACCCGGTCCACGCCCTCGGCGAACTCGACCCGTTCGGCGCCGAACCGCTCGTACAGCCCTTCCAGCGGGGTGCAGCGGTGGATCGGCGTGCCGCTGTACCAGTCCGTCTTGCTCTCGTCGGCGAGCAGTCCGACCACCGCGATCCGGGTGTCGGCGGCCAGCGGCAGCACGCCGTCGTTGCGCAGCAGCACGACCGCCTGCTCGGCCGCCTCGGCGGCGAGCGCGCGGTGCCGCGGGGTGTCGAACTCGCCGGTTTGGGCGTGCGGGTCGTCCTGCGGGTCGAACTCGCCGAGCCGGAAGCGGACCGAAAGCTGGCGGCGGACCGCCGCGTCGACGTCGGCCTCCGTCAGCAGGCCCTGCTCCAGGGCGCCCCGGAGCCGGGCGACGATCTTCGAGCCGTCGGCGCCGTGGTCGGTGAAGCTGTCCACGCCGGCGAGCAGCGAGGCCGCCGTCGCCTCCTCGTGGGTGTCGAAGTAGTGCTCGGAGTCGACCAGGTTGGACGGCGCGCCCGCATCCGAGCAGACCATCAGCTCCTCGTCGGTCCAGGTCCGCAGTTGCTCGCGCAGATACGGCGAGACGTGGTTGGGACGGCCGTTGACCAGGTTGTACGCGGGCATCACGCCCGCCACCGCGCCCGCCTCCACGGTGTCGCGGAAAGCGCGCAGATCGTACTCGTGCAGCACCCGGGGGCGGACCGAGGAGGAGGTGACGTCCCGGCCCGTCTCGTTGTTGTGCGCCAGCCAGTGCTTGAGGACGGGAGCCGTGCGCCAGTACGTCGGGTGGTCCCCGCGCAGGCCGTGCGTGTAGGCGGTGGCGATGGCCGAGGTCAGCTTCGGATCCTCCGAGTAGCCCTCCTCGTTACGGCCCCACAGCGGGTGGCGCAGCAGGTTGACGGTGGGGGCCCAGACGTTCAGGCCGACGCGCTCGTCGAGGGCGCGCATCGCCCGGACCTCCTTGGACACCGCCTCGCCGACCCGGCGCACCAGGTCGGTGTTCCAGGTCGCGCCCAACCCCACGGCCTGCGGGAACACCGTCGCCGGCCCCATCCACGCGACGCCGTGCAGCGCCTCCTGGCCGGTGCGGAACGCCTCGACGCCGAGCCGCTCGACGGCCGGGGCGAACTGGTGCAGGAAGGAGACCTTCTCGTCCAGGGTCAGCCGGGACAACAGGTCGTCGATGCGCTTCGCGAACGGCAGCTGCGGATCGCGGAAAGGCGGCGTGGGCGGCGTGTGTGCGGTCACGTGGGGTTCCCTTTGCGGTGGACCGAGCTGGCTCTTTCGAAGCGCTTCGATGCTCTTTGGACGCACCGGTGGGTGTCAAGGGGACCTCACGCTTATTTCAAGCGGGGCATACGAACAGGTCACCCCGGATGTCGCTGAGGAAACTTGGGGACGACCCTTGTGCACCCCCGGGTGTTCACTTAACCTCGCAGCAACATCGAAGCGCTTCGACTGGAAAGGTCCAGCACAGGGGGCCGCCGGAACCGCTTCGGCTCAGTCAGTTCCACTCGAGACACCGCAGCCGCCGGCCACCGCCGGGTGTCCTGGTGCGCCATGAAGGGTTGACGCAATGACGCCGAACGCCGCTTCCGCCTCCTCCGGGCCGAGTCGGAGAAGCTTCCTCGCCTCCACGGCGGTCGCCACCGCAGCCGTGGCCGGCGGGATGCCGCTGCTAGCCGGCTGCGGAGGGTCGGACGGCGGGTCGCGTGACGGGACGACGTCCGGAAAGGACGCCGAGAAGATCCTTCCCGCCTTCGTGGCCAGCAACGTGGTGACGCCGGACATCCCGGCCAAGAACGGCTCGGCGATGGGGTTCACCGGCAAGCTGGACCTGGCGACGCTGAAGGACTCGGTGCCCAAGAAGCTGGGCAAGGGCGGCAAGGTCACGATCATGTCGCCGTTCTGGGGCTCCCCGCCCAAGGGCACGAACGCCTACTACAAGGGGATGAACGACCTCATCGGCGTCGACGTCGTCTGGCAGAACCAGGACGGCAACACCTACGACCAGAAGCTCGGCGCGGTCCTCGCCTCCAGCGAGGTGCCGGACGTGGTGGTCGTCCCCGGCTGGAACATGGGCGGCAAGATACCCAGCGCCATCCTCAGCAAGTTCGCCGACCTCGGCCCCTACCTGTCCGGCGACAAGGTCAAGGAGTACCCGAACCTCGCGGCGATCCCGACGGACGCCTGGCGGCGCTCCATCTTCGGCGGCAAGCTGCGCGGCCTGCCGATGCCCGCACCGTACGTCCCCAGCATCGTGCCCCTCTACCGCAAGGACATCTTCGACAAGGAGGGCTACGAAATCCCGCGCTCGGCGGACGAGTTCATGGCCCTGGCCAAGGAGATCACCAACGCCAAGGCCAAGCGGTGGGCCTGCCTGGACATGAAGTGGACCGCCTGGCAGATGTTCGGAGTGCTCTCCGGCAGCGAGAAGCCGCTCGGCTGGAACCTCGTCGACGGCAAGCTCGTCAACCGCATCGAGACCGACGAGTACCTCGAGGCGCTGGAGTGGACCCGCAAGCTGTTCGCCGCCAAAGTGGTGCACCCCGACGGCGAACTGGGCAAGACGGCCCCCGACCCCGGCCCCAAGTTCGCGGCGGGCGAGTTCCTGATCTACTCCAACAACATCAGCCAGTGGTGGGGCCGCACCGCCGAACAGGCCACCCAGAACCCCCGGTTCAAGATCTGGGGGATGGACGTCTACGGACACGACGGCGGCGACCCCAGCCTCTGGGCCGAACAGCCGGCCGGCATCTTCGCCTTCGTCAACAAGAAGGCGTCCGAGTCGGTCGTCCGTGACGTCCTGGCCGTGGCCAACGTCACCGCCGCGCCGTACGGCACCAAGGAGTACATGATGACCAACTACGGCGTGGAGGGAACCCACTACACCGTCAAGGACGGCGTCCCGGTCAAGACCGACCAGGGCAACAACGAGGTGTCGAACGCGTACGTCATGGTCGCGAGCCCCGCCGCCACCATCGCGCACCCCGACTTCCCCGAGGTCGCCAAGGCGCAGGTCGAGTGGCAGCAGCGCGCGGGCGGCTTCACCAGGAAGTCCTCCTTCTACGGCATGCAGATCACCGAGCCGGCCCGTTACACCAACCTCTCCAACGACTTCGAGCAGCTGGAGGACGACATCACCCGCGGCCGCAAGAAGATCAGCGACATGCAGCAGGCCGTCTCCGACTGGAAGAGCAAGGGCGGCGACAAGCTGCGCGACTGGTACCAGAAGCTGCTCGACGACAACGGTCCGGCGGCGAGCTGACCGGCAGCGAGGCGAGGAGAACGGCCGTGTCCCACAGCACGGTGCCTCGACGCGGGGCCAAGACGACGACAGCCCGACCGCCGCAGATCCCGGCGCCGGCCGGCGGCGACACCGGTGCGCGCAAGGACGGACCCACCGGGAAGCAGAGCCTGCGGCTGCGGTTCCGCCGCGACCGGACCCTGCTCCTCATGACCCTGCCGGCACTGGTGCTGCTCCTGGTCTTCAACTACCTGCCGATCCTGGGCAACATCGTCGCGTTCCAGGACTACGACCCGTACATCAGCGACAACGGCATCGTCTCGATGCTGCACAGTCCCTGGGTGGGCCTGGAGAACTTCCAGCGCATCTTCGAGGACTCGGCGTTCTGGAACGCCGTGCAGAACACGCTCGTTCTGTTCTTCCTCCAGCTCGTGCTGTACTTCCCCATCCCCATCGTCCTCGCCCTGGTGATCAACAGCGTGGTCAGGCCGAGGGTGCGGGCGCTCTCGCAGGCGATCCTCTACCTGCCGCACTTCTTCTCCTGGGTGCTGGTCATCGCGGTGTTCCAGCAGCTGTTCGGCGGCGCCGGCATCCTGTCGCAGCTCCTGCGCCAGCACGGCTACGACGGCCTCGACATCATGACCGACCCGGACACCTTCAAGTTCCTCGTCACGGCGGAGAGCGTGTGGAAGGACGCGGGCTGGGGGATCATCGTCTTCCTCGCCGCGCTCTCCTCCGTCCCGACGGACCTGTACGAGGCCGCCGCGATGGACGGCGCCGGGCGCTGGCGCCGTGTCTGGCACGTGACGCTCCCCGCGCTGCGGCCGGTGATCGCGCTGCTCCTGGTGCTGCGGGTGGGAGACGCGCTGACGGTCGGCTTCGAACAGATCCTGCTGCAACGTGACGCGGTCGGACCAGGGGCCTCGGAGGTGCTCGACACCTTCGTCTGGTGGAACGGCGTACGCAACCAGGACTTCGGATACGCGGCCGCCGCAGGGCTGATCAAGGGCGTCGTCAGTCTCGGACTGGTCCTCGCCGCGAACAAGGCGGCCCATCTCATGGGCGAGCAGGGGGTGTACAAGAAATGAGCACGGTCCTCGACAAGACGGCGGCGGTCCTCGACAGGGCGACGGCGGAACGGCCCGGCCGGTGGGCGGCCCCGCCCCGTCCGGCCTGGGAGGAGGAGCCCGGCAAGGCGGGCCTCGCGGGCAAGGGAATCGTCCTCGCGCTCGCCTGCTTCGGCATCGTCTTCCCCATCTGGATCGTCGTCGTCACCAGCCTCTCCTCCCGCAGGACGATCGACGAGGCCGGCGGTCTGGTGATGATCCCCAAGGGCATCACCTTCGTCGCCTACCAGGAGCTGCTCAGCGGCGGACAGGTGACGAGGGCGGCGGTGATCAGCGTGCTGATCACCCTCGTCGGCACCCTCTTCTCGATGAGCGTCTCCGTGCTGTGCGCCTACGGGCTCTCCCGCTCGGGCTCGCTCGCCCACCGCTGGATCCTGATGATCCTGCTGGCGACGATGTTCTTCAGCGCCGGCCTGATCCCGACCTACCTGCTGGTGCAGTCGCTCGGCCTGACGGACACCTATCTCGCGCTGATCCTGCCGAGCGCGCTCAGCGTGTTCAACATCCTGGTCCTGCGGGGCTTCTTCACGGGAATCTCGCAGGAACTCATCGACAGCGCGCGGATCGACGGGGCCGGGGACTTCCGGATCCTGTGGCAGATCGTCATGCCTCTGTCGAGGGCCGTGCTGGCGGTGATCACGCTCTTCTACGCCGTCGGCTACTGGAGCGCCTGGTTCAACGCGTCGCTGTACCTCAACGACCAGGACATGATGCCGCTGCAGAACGTCATGATCCAGCTGGTCCAGAAGCAGGAGGCGCCGGTCGGCCTCGGCCAGGCCATCAAGACCGGTCAGCTGTCGGGTCTCGCCGTGCAGATGGCGGTCATGGTGATGGCGCTGCTGCCGGTCGCCGTGCTGTCCCCGTTCGTCCAGAAGCACTTCAAGAAGGGCATGCTCACCGGCGCGGTGAAGGGGTGACCCGCGCCTGATCGCCGGGGCCTTCGACCGTCACGGCGGCTGCCGGTCCGTCGGGGCCCCCCGCGCAGTTCCCCGCGCCCCCGAAGGGCGTTCACCATTCCCTTAGCGCAGAGCGAGGTCTGTCATGCTGACGTCCGGGCCCAGCCGTCGTGCCGTTCTCGCAGCGACCGCGGCCGCCGCCGCGATCACCGCCGTTGCGTCCTTCCCGGGCGCCGCCGAGGCCGCCGCCTCCGCCGCCCCCTCCTACCGCTGGCGCCAAGCCGTCATCGGCGGCACCGGGTTCGTCACCGGCGTCCTCTTCCATCCCGCCGTCCGCGGACTCGCCTACGCCCGCACCGACATCGGCGGCGCCTACCGCTGGGACGACCGGACCGCCCGCTGGACGCCCCTCACCGACCACCTCGGCTGGGACGACTGGAACCTGCTCGGCGTGGAGGCCCTCGCCGTCGACCCCGCGCACCCCGACCGTGTCTACCTGGCCCTCGGCACCTACACCCAGGCCTGGGCCGGCAACGGCGCCGTCCTGCGCTCCGAGGACCGCGGCGCCACCTGGGCCCGCACCGACCTGACCGTGAAGCTCGGCGGAAACGAGGACGGCCGGGGCGCCGGCGAGCGGCTGCTGGTCGATCCGCGCGACAGCGACACCCTGTGGCTGGGCACCCGCCACGACGGCCTGCTGAAGTCGACCGACCGGGGCGCGACCTGGGCGGCCGCGGCCGGCTTCCCCGCGACGCCGTCCGCCGCCGGGCAGGGCGTCACGCTCCTCGTCGCCGCCGGGCGGGTCGTCTACGCCGGCTGGGGCGACTCCGACGGGACCGCCCCCAACCTGTATCGCACCGCGGACGGCGCCACCTGGGAGGCCGTCCCCGGCCAGCCCTCCGGCACCAGCGCCAGGGTGCCGATCCGGGCCGCGTACGACCGCCACACCCGTCAGCTGTACGTGACGTACGCCGACGCGCCCGGACCCAACGGGCAGTCCGACGGCAGCGTGCACAAGCTCGCCACGGCGAACGGCAGATGGACCGACGTCACCCCGGTCCGCCCCGCGAGCGGCGACGCCTTCGGCTACGGCGGGGCCGCCGTCGACGCGCGCCGACCCGGCACGGTCGTCGTCTCCACGAACAACCGCTGGTCGGCCGTGGACACCCTGTACCGGACCACGAACGGCGGCCGTACCTGGACCTCCCTCAAGGACTCCGCGGTCCTCGACGTGTCCGAGACCCCCTTCCTCACCTTCGGCGCCGGCGAGCCCAAGTTCGGCTGGTGGATCCAGGCCGTCGCCGTCGACCCGTACGACTCGCGGCACGTCGTGTACGGCACCGGCGCCACCCTCTACGGCACCCGGGACCTGAAGCACTGGGCCCCGCAGGTCCGGGGCCTGGAGGAGACCTCCGTACGCCTGCTGATCTCGCCCCCGACCGGCCGGGCGCACCTGATCAGCGGCCTCGGGGACGTCGGAGTGATGTACCACGAGCGGCTCACGGCCTCACCCTCCCGCGGCATGGCGGCCGACCCCGTGTTCGGCACGGCGACCGGACTCGCCCAGGCCGCGGCGAAGCCCTCGTACGTCGTGCGCACCGGCTGGGGCGACCACGGCAACGGCGCGTACTCCGACGACGGCGGGAAGACCTGGGCGCCCTTCGCGGCCCAGCCCGCGATCGCCAAGGACGCCCCGGGGCCCATCGCGACCAACAGCGACGGCAGCGTGCTGCTGTGGTCCTTCGTGCACTGGGACGGGACCAGGTACCCCGCGCAGCGCTCCGCCGACAACGGCGCGACCTGGTCCGAGGTCGCCTCCTTCCCCAAGGGCGCCACCCCGCTCGCCGACCCGGCCGACCCCACGCGCTTCTACGCCTACGACACCGACACCGGCACCCTGTTCGCCAGCACGGACCGCGGCCTCACCTTCACCGGGCGGGCGGGCGGACTGCCCTCCGGGGACACCCAGTTCCAGCTGGCCGCGGCCCCGGGCCGGTCCGGCGACCTGTGGCTGAGCACCAAGTGGAACGGGCTCTACCGGTCCACCGACGGCGGGGCCGCCTTCACCAAGCTGACCAGCTGCTGGGCCTCCTACACCGTGGCCTTCGGCAAGGCCGCCGCCGGCGCCGCCTACCCTGCCGTCTACCAGGTCGGCTCCACGGATACGATCACCGCCGTGTACCGCTCCGACGACGGCGCGCGGACCTGGGCGCGCATCAACGACGACCGGCGCCAGTGGGGCTGGATCGGCGCGACCATCGCCGCCGACCCGCGCGTGTACGGCCGCGTCTACATCGCCACCAACGGCCGCGGCATCCAGTACGGGGAGCCCGTCTGATGCCGAACCTGGGCGACGCCACCCGCGGCCGGATCCTCTTCGGCGGCGACTACAACCCCGAACAGTGGCCCGAGAAGACCTGGCACGAGGACGTCCGGCTCATGCGGGACGCCGGCGTCAACTCCGTCACGCTCGGCGTCTTCTCCTGGTCGCGACTCGAACCCGAGCCCGGGGCGAGGGAGTTCGGCTGGCTCGACACCCTGATGGACCTGATGCACACGGCCGGCGTCGGCGTCGTCCTGGCCACCCCGACCTCCTCGCCCCCGCCCTGGATGGGCCGGCTGCACCCGGAGACCCTGCCCCGCACCGAGGACGGCCGAGTCGAGTGGTGGGGCGGCCGCCAGCACTTCTCGCACTCCAGCGCCGCCTACCGCCGCTACGCCGCCGCCATCACCGAGGACCTGGCCGCCCGCTACGCCGACCACCCCGCCCTCACCATGTGGCACATCAACAACGAGTACTGCACCTTCGACCACGGCGACGAGGCCGCCGCCGCCTTCCGGCGCTGGCTGCGCGAGAAGTACCGCACCCTGGACGCCCTCAACACCGCCTGGGGCACCGCGTTCTGGTCCCAGGGCTACGACACCTGGGACGGCATCCTCCCCCCGCGCACCCCGCACTACCTGAAGAACCCGACCCAGGTGCTGGACTTCCGGCGCTTCACCTCCGACATGCTCCTGGAGTGCTACCGGGCCGAACGCGACATCGTCGCCCGGCACACCCCCCACCTGCCGGTCACCACCAACTTCATGCCGCTGTGGATCGGCCAGGACGCCTGGCGGTGGGCCGAGGAGGAGGACGTCGTCTCCGTCGACCTGTACCCCGACCCCCGCGACCCCTCGGCCGCCCAGTACGCCGCCATGGTCCAGGACCTGACCCGCTCCCAGGCGCGCGGACCCTGGATGCTGATGGAGCAGGCGGCCGGCCCGGTCAACTGGCGCGGCGTCAACCACCCCAAGCCGCGCGGCATGAACCGGCTGTGGTCCCTGCAGGCGGTCGCCCGCGGCGCGGACGCCGTCTGCTTCTTCCAGTGGCGGCAGTCCCGGCAGGGCGCGGAGAAGTTCCATTCCGGAATGGTCAGCCACGCCGGCGAGGAAGGCCGCACCTTCCAGGAGGTCAAGCAGCTCGGCGCCGACCTCGCGGCCCTCGGCCCGCACACGGCGGACCGGCGCATCGTCGCCGACGTCGCCGTACTGCACGACTGGCACTCCTGGTGGGCCGGCGCCCAGGACGCCCGTCCGTCCACCGAGGTCGACCTGCCGGCCGTCCTCACCGCCTGGCACCGCGCCCTCTGGGAGAACGGCCTCACCACCGACTTCGCCCACCCCGAGCACGACCTGTCCGGCTACCGGATGATCCTCGTCCCGCAGCTGTACGCCCTCACGGACGCCGCGATCGACAACCTCCTGCGGTACGTCCGCGCCGGCGGAGTCCTGGTCTGCGGGTTCCTCACCGGCGTCGCCGACGAGGACGACCGGGTACGGGACGGCGGCATGGACGCCCGGCTGCGAGAGCTGTTCGGCATCCGCGTCCTGCACGAGTGGTGGCCGCTGGACGCGGGGGAGACGGTGGCGGCCGACGGCTTCCACGGCGCCCTGTGGTCCGAGGAGCTGGAGCCGGCCGCGGACGCCCGCGTCGAAGCGGTCTACCGGCAGGGCGAGCTCGAGGGGATGCCCGCCGTCCTGCGCCGGGACCGCGCCTGGTACCTGTCCACCCTCCCCGAGCCCGACGCCTTCCGCACGCTCATCGCCCGGATCGCCGCCGAGGCGGGCGTCCGGCCCGTCGTCGAGGGCCTGCCGCCCGGCGTCGAGGCCGTGCGCCGGGGCGACCTGCTCTTCCTCCTCCACCACGGCCGCGAACCCGTGACCGTCGCCCTCGCGGGCTCGCACCGCGACCTGCTGACCGGCGCGAGGGTCACGGACGAGATCGAGCTGGGTCGCTACGGCGTGGCGGTGCTGCGCCCATGACCCGCCCGCCCGCCCCGCCCGCCCTCGGCGGCGCCGACGGCCCGGTCCACGGAACGTGGGAGCGCCGGGCCGCGGCCCGCTGGGAGGACGCGTTCCTCACCGGCAACGGCCGGCACGGCGCCCTCGTGTTCGGCGACCCCCACGACGAACACGTCGTCGTCACCCATCACCGCCTGGTCCGCCCCAACGGCTCCGAACACGCAAGGCCCCCCGAGCTGGCCGACGGACTCCGGGCGCTGCAGGACAGGCTGCTCGCCGGTGAGACCACAGCCGCCGAGAGCTACACCGACCACCGCCCGCTGCAATGGGTCCAGCCCTTCCACCCGGCCTTCCGGATGGACGTGCGCCGCACGCCCTCGGACGAGCCGCGCCGCGACGGCCGGCACCTGCGGTCGGTCGACTTCACCACCGGCGAGACCGTCGCGACCCGTGCGGGCGCCGCCGGCCGGGTGTTCGTCTCCCGCGCCGACGACGTGATCGTCCACCAGGTCACCGGACTCGACCTGGACATCGCCCTGGACCACCGGCTCCCCGGCGTCCCCGCCGGCCTCGCCGTCGGACACGGCGCCGTGCGCACGACGACCGGCGCCTGGCTCACGCTGCGCGCCCGCTACCCGGACAGCGACCGCGCGTACACCGGCGTGACCCTCGTCGTGGCCGCCGGCGGCCGCACCGAGCTCACCCTTCCCGGGGTGCGGGTCACCGGCGCGGCGACGGTGCTGCTGCTGACCCGGGTGCTCCGGCACACCGGCGAACCGGACGTCTTCGCGGAGCAGCGCGCCCTGGCCGGGCTGCCGCACTCCTACGACGAGCTGCTCGAGCGACACCTCGCCCTGCACCGCACCGCCTACCGCCGCGTCACCCTCGACCTGCGCGCCGACCCCGCCGAGCGCGCCCTGACCGGGTCCGACCTGCTCCGCCGCCCGCACAGCACAGCCCTCCTCGAGCGCCTGTTCGCCGCGGGCCGCTACCACCTCCTGTCCTCCTCCGGTCTGAACCCGCCGCGCCTGCCGGGCCTGTGGACCGGCGACTGGGACACCGCGTGGTCCGGTGCGTTCACCAACGACGCCAACGTCAACCTCCAGACCGCCTCGGCCGCGGCCGCCGCGCTGCCCGAAGTCACCGAAGCGCTCGCCTCGCTGATCGACCGTCAGCTCGACGACTGGAGGGCGAACGCCCGCGCGGTGTTCGGCGCCCGGGGCGTGGTCGCGCCCGCACACACCGACGGCGAGTCCGGGCTGGCGTACCACTTCGACCGCGAATACCCGCTCCACCTGTGGACCGCAGGCGCCGACTGGCTGCTCAAGCCCCTCGTCGACCACGACGAGACCCGCGGCGCCCGCGACCCGCGCACCGCCGCCGCCCTCGCCGAGGTCGCCCGGTTCTACGAGGACTTCCTCACCCGCACCGGCCCGGACGGCCGCCTCGTCGTCGTCCCCTCGTACTCGCCGGAGAACCGGCCCGCGGGCGGCAGCTGGGGCGCGCTGAACGCGGCCATGGACCTCTCCGCCGCCCGGCACGCGCTGCTCACCGCGGCCGACTACCACCCGCACGCCCCGGAGGCGGCCGCCCGCTGGCGCGCCCTCGCCGACCGCCTCCCGCCTCACCGCACCAACGCCGACGGAGCACTCGCCGAATGGGCCTGGCCCGGCCTCGACGACTCCTACGACCACCGCCACCTCAGCCATCTGTACGGCGTCTGGCCCCTCGACGAGATCAACCCCTACGACACCCCGCGCACGGCCGCCGCCGCCCACCGAGCCCTGGAGCTGCGCGGCGCCGAGAACGACTCCGCGCACGGCCACCTGCACCACGCGCTGATCGCCGCCCGCCTCCGGGACGGCCGAAGGGTCGCGAACGCCCTGGGGGCGGTCCTCGACGGCGACTTCTTCCACGACTCCCTGATGAGCGCCCACTACCCCCGCCGCGACGTCTACAACGCCGACGCCGCGCACACCCTGCCCGCCGTGCTGATCGAGGCGCTCGTCCAGTCCACCCCCGAGCGGCTGGTGCTGCTGCCCGCGGTGCCCACCGCGCTCCCCGCGGGCCGACTGCGCGGCGTGCGCACCCGGTTCGGCGCCGAGATCGACCTGACCTGGGGCCCCGAGGGCGCCCGGGCGGTCGTCACACCGCACCGCACGCACCGTGTCGAAGTCCGGACTTCCACCGGCGATCCCCGAACGCTGGACCTGGTCGCCGGAGAAGACCACGTCCTCACCCTGAGGACGTGGTGACTCCCCCCTGAAGAACCGCAGTTCCCCCCACCCATGGAAGGGACACCATGGCAATACGGACCCGAACCCCCCGCAGGGTCGTCCAGGCCCTCCTCGCTCCCGCCCTCGCGCTCGGCGCCACCGTGGGCCTCGCCTCCGCCCCCGCCTCGGCCGCCGTCTGGAACTCCTGCGACCAGTGGGGCAACACCAGCCTCAACGGCTACACGCTCTACAACAACATCTGGGGCTCCGGCGCGGGCAGCCAGTGCGTCTGGGCCAATTCCGGCACCAACTGGGGCGTCTGGGCCAACCACCCCAACACCGGCGGCATCAAGTCGTACCCCGACTCCAAGAAGGTGATCAACAAGTCGATCACCTCGCTGGGCTCGCTCTCCAGCACCTACAACGTCACCGTCCCGTCGTCCGGCGCGTACAACACGTCGTACGACATCTGGGACACCGCGCACCGCTACGAGATCATGCTCTGGGTCAACAGGACCGGACCCGTCGGCCCCCTCGGATCCTCGCAGGGCAACGTCACGCTCGGCGGTCACTCCTGGACCGTCTACAAGGGCAGCAACGGCTCCAATGCGGTGTTCTCCTTCATCCGCACCTCCAACTCGACGTCCGGCACCGTGAACATCCTGCCGATCCTCAAGTGGATCAAGGACACCAAGGGCTGGTTCGGCAACGAGACCATCGGCGACCTCCAGTTCGGCTACGAGATCACCTCGTCCTCCGGCGGCCTGAACTTCACCACCAACAACCTGACCGTCAGCAGCAGCTGACCGGCTTGCGGGGCCGGCTCCGCGCACTCCGCGGGGCCGGTCCCCGCCGTGCGTCAGGCCCGGTCGACGGCGGCGCGCAGCGCGTCGTAGTCGGCGAACGCGGCGTCGACGTCGGCCCGGGTGAGACCGTAACGGGCCAGGTCGTAACTGTGCGGCCGGCTGCCCTTGGGGCGGGCGGCGATCCGGGGGAGGCGTGCGGCGTCGGCGTCGGTCCAGCGGGCGCCCACGGCGTCGTAGAGCTTGGGCGCTCCGGTGGCCGGGTCGGAGCCCAGCCAGGAGTACGGGACGTCCACCAGGGCCTCGCGCGGGACGGCGGCACGGGACGCGAGACCGCGGTCCACGGACCGGCTCAGCAGCCCGAGCCAGGTGGCGCCCAGCTCGTGCAGGTCGAGCGGGCGCGCGGTGATCGCCATGCCGTGCTCGATCAGACTGCAGAACGAGGCCACGACGGCGGCCGGATCCCGGTGCGTCCACACCAGCGTGGCGTCGGGGAAGACGGAGAGCAGCGCGTCGAGGTTCCCGGTGTGCAGGGGTGACTTCAGCACCCAGCGGCGGCGGGGGCGGCCGTACTGGAGCACCTGGTAGACCTGCTTGAGGTAGGCGTAGTCGGGGGCGAAGTCCCGCTCCTCCAGCGCCGCCCGGTAGGCGGGGACACGGGCCTGGGACAGCGGCATGACGGTGTGCGGGAGGGCGAACGTGCACTCCTCGGGCCCCTCGGCCTCCAGCGGGTGGATGTCGCGGTAGCGCGGCGCGAACAGATCGAAGGCGCCGACCATGAGGCGCGCCGCGGTGACCGCCCTGCGGCGCGTGCGGGGGGAGCCCTCCAGGTCCGGTGTCAGCAGCTCCCACAGCAGGGGACATCGGTGCTGCCCGGACAGGGAGAGCACACCGTGGGTGAGCGTCGTCGCGGTGCGCGGCAGGCCCACCACGAACACCGGCCGCTCGATCGGCTCCCGCTCGATCGCGGGGTGCTCGGCGATCAGCCTCCGGATGCGGGCGCGGTTGGCCAGATGCCGCCGGACGTGGCCCTGCGCCGACCACCAGCCCACCGGCGTGAGGTTCTCGTCCTCGGCCCAGTGGCGCAGCAGGAGCCGGAACTCCTCCGTGAACTCCTCGTCCCCGTCCGCCGGGCGGGCCGTGCCCGAGAGCCGGTCGAAGACACGGTCGGGCGTGCGACGGGAGGCGAAGCCGGGCCGCAACAGCAGGTCGGCCACCGTGAGGGCGAGCGGGGATGAGGACACGGGGGAACACCCTTTCGTGGGGCAGCGGGAGGCGCGGGGCAGCGGACGCCAGCCCCCTACCCCACCAACCTCCTTTTGCCACAAGGGAGTTCGGACGTACCGGTGCTACTCGGCCACCGGCAGCCGGGCCCCGTCCCGCAGAAACAGGGGGAGGCGGTCCAGCGGGGCGTCGACCGTCACCGTCGCCCCGCCCTCGTACGTCCCGCCCGTCCACGCGTCCGTCCAGACCGCGCCGGCCGGGAGGTGGACCGTGCGGGTCGTCGCGCCCGCCTCCAGCACCGGCGCGACGAGCAGGTCCCGGCCGAAGAGGTAGGCGTCGTCCACCGACCAGGCCGCCCGGTCGTCGGGGAACTCCAGGAACAGCGGCCGCATGGGCGGCAGGCCCTCCTCGTGCGCCTCCCGCATGACCTGGAGCACGTACGGCCTGAGCCGCTCGCGCAGGCGCAGGTAGGCCTCCAGGATCGCGCCCGCCTCCTCGCCGTACGACCACACCTCGTTCGGGCCGCCGGTCATGTCGGGGCCGAGCGGCGTCCCCGGGTCGCGGAAGCCGTGCAGGCGCATCAGCGGGGACACCGCGCCGAACTGGAACCAGCGGACCATCACCTCCCGGTACGCCGGGTCGTCCGGGTCGCCGCCGTGGAAGCCGCCGATGTCGGTGTTCCACCACGGGATGCCCGACAGCGCGGTGTTGAGGCCGGCCGCGATCTGCCGGCGCAGCGTCGGGAAGTCGGTCCCGATGTCACCGGACCACAGGGCTGCGCCGTAGCGCTGACTGCCGGCCCAGGCTGAGCGGTTGAGGGTGACGATCTCCTCCTCGCCGGCCGCGCGCAGCCCCTCGTAGAACGTGCGGGAGTTCTCGGCCGGGTACATGTTGCCCACCTCCAGACCCGGACCCGCCCAGTAGCGCAGGTTCTCCGGGAAACCGGGCTTCAGCTCCGGCTCGCAGGCGTCCAGCCAGAAGGCCGTGATGCCGTAGGGGGCGAGGTAGTTGTCCCGGATCCTCGACCACAGGAAGTCCCGGGCGCCGGGGTTGGTCGCGTCGTAGAACGCCACCTGGACCGTCGACGCGACCCCCTTGTCGGGCCAGTCCGCGTGCGCCATCGGACCGTACTGGGTGCCGATGAAGTAGCCGCGCTGCTCCAGCACCTGGTGGTTCTCGCTCAGCGGCGACACCGACGGCCACACGCTCACCACCAGCTTGACCCCCAGCTCCTCGAGCTCGCGGACCATCGCCGCCGGGTCGGGCCACTCGGCCGGGTCGAACTTCCAGTCGCCGAGGTGCGTCCAGTGGAAGAAGTCGCAGACGATGGCGTCGAGCGGCAGCCCCCGGCGCTTGTACTCCCGGGCCACCTCGAGGAGTTCGTCCTGCGTGCGATAGCGCAGCTTGCACTGCCAGAAGCCCGCCGCCCACTCCGGCAGCATCGGGGTGCGGCCGGTGACCGCGCTGTAGCGGCGCTGGCCGTCCGCAGGGGCGCCGGCCGTGATCCAGTAGTCGATCTGCCGGGCGGAGTCCGCGACCCAGCGGGTGCCGTTGCCGGCCAGTTCGACGCGGCCGATCGCCGGGTTGTTCCACAACAGCGTGTAACCGCGGTTCGAGGTGAGCACCGGGATGCCCACCTCGGCGTTGCGCTGGACGAGGTCCAGGACCAGGCCCTTCTGGTCGAGGCGGCCGTGCTGGTGCTGGCCGAGGCCGTACAGACGCTCGTCGTCGTAGGCGGCGAACCGCTGCTCGAGACGGTGGTGGCCGTTGCCGACGGCCGTGTAGAGGCGCGAGCCCGGCCACCAGAAGTGGGCGCGCTCCTCGGCCAGGATCTCGCTGCGGTCGTCGGTGCGCAGGAAGCGGATCAGACCCTCGCCGCTCACCTCGACGGTGAGCGCGCCGACCGTCAGCAGCCCCTCCCCGGCGACGGTCTTGACGCTGCTCTCGGCGGCGGGCGGCTCGTCCAGCAGGGCGCCCGGCAGCCCCTCGAGGATCGGTCCGCCGAGCCGGGCGCGCACCCGGACGGCGTCCGGGCCCCACGGCTCGATCCGCAGGGTCTCCTGGCGGCCGCTCCACTCCAGCGCGCCGTCGCGCTCCCGGAAGGTGCCGACCGTGGGCGACGACTGCGCGAGGCTGACCTGGGGCTGGTTTTCGGCAGGCTGGTTCACGTGGAGTGCTCCTTGAAGGAGTGCAGACAGGAGTGAAACAGGGGATGCGGGCACGGGGGCGCCCCGGCGGGACGCCGAGGGACGCCGGGCGGAGGCCGAGGGACGGCGGGCGAGGACAGGGACGGCGGGCGAGGACCGGGCGGGGGCGGGGGCCGGCAGGGGTGCGGGGTCAGGCCCCGGAGGGCGCCGGTCCGGTGCTCGCCCGGACCGTCAGCTCGGGCGCGATGAGCACGACTTCGTCGCCCCCGCGCCCCTCCAACTTGGCGACGAGGCGTTCCACGGCGTGCCGGCCCATCTCCTGGGCGGGGATGGCGACCGAGGTCAGCCGCACGGACGCCTGCACGGCGACCTGGTCGGGGCAGATCGCCACCACCGACACGTCCTCCGGGACGGCCCGGCCCTGCTGCCGCAGCAGCGCGAGCAGCGGCTCGACCGCCGACTCGTTCTGCACGACGAAGCCGGTGGTGCCCGGCCGCTCGTCGAGGACCCGGGCCAGCGTCACGGCCATCGCGTCGTACCCGCCCTCGCACGGGCGGTGCAGCAGCCGCCGGCCCAGCTCGCCGGCCCGGCGCCGGAGGCCGTCGAGGGTGCGTTCGGCGAAGCCGGTGTGCCGTTCGTAGACCGCGGGCGCCTCGCCGATGACCGCGATGTCGCGGTGCCCCAGCGTCGCCAGGTGCTCCACGCACAGCGCGCCGGTCGCCGCGAAGTCCAGGTCGACGCAGGTCAGGCCGGAGGTGTCGGCGGGCAGCCCGATCAGCACGGAGGGCTGGTCGGTGGAGCGCAGCAGCGGCAGCCGCTCGTCGTCCAGCTCGACGTCCATCAGGATCATCGCGTCGGCGAGCCCGCTGCCGGTGACGCGGCGGACGGCGTCGGGCCCCTCCTCGCCGGTCAGCAGCAGGACGTCGTAGCCGTACGTGCGCGCCGTGGTGGCCACCGCGATGGCGATCTCCATCATCACCGGCACGTAGATGTCGGTGCGCAGCGGGATCATCAGCGCGATGATGTTGGACCGGCTGCTGGCCAGTGCGCGGGCGCCCGCGTTCGGGTGGTAGCCCAGTTCGCGGATGCTCTGTTCGACGCGCTGCCTGGTCGTCGTCGAGATGGACCGCTTGCCACTGAGGACATAGCTCACCGTGCTCGCCGAGACTCCGGCGTGCTGGGCGACCTCGGCGAGGGTGACCATCCAGCTCTCCAAGCTTTGTGAAGCGCTTCGACAGTGCGCATTGCGAACAAGGGCGGGTGAGAGTGGTTCGACAGTAGCCCCACAGGGGATGGGTGTCCATAGGTTGTCGAAGCGCTTCGACACGGAGTTGCGCCGGAATGGGAAGGAACAGTACGGGAACCCCTCGCGGGATTCGGGCACACCCGTTCGGCGCACGCCGCCCGACGCGGTGGACGGTGCTCGGGGATGACCTGTGGGGCGCACCCGTGGACCGTGACGGGCCGGGCCCCGCCGGGGTGCGGGCCGCTCGCGACCGGCGGGCGCCCGGGGGCTGAAGCCGGCCGGACGCGCGCACGCGGGGTGGCCACCTCGGCCCGGATCGGGTACCAACGATCGGGTAGCACCGATCGGTAACCAATGTGGTCCGAGATCCCGATTCGCGGCGAGGTGAGCCTCATGTCCGCACCACCCCTCAAGAAACCCACCGTCACCGAACGTGAGGCCCGCCAGGTCGCCGAGGCCGCGCGGGAACAGGACTGGCGCAAGCCCAGCTTCGCCAAGGAACTGTTCCTGGGCCGCTTCCGGCTCGACCTCATCCACCCTCACCCGGTGCCCTCCGCCGAGGCCGTCCGGCGCGGGGAGGCGTTCCTGGCCAAGCTCCGTGCCTTCTGCGACACGCAGGTGGACGCGGCCCGCATCGAGCGCGAGGCCCGGATCCCCGACGAGGTGATCGCCGGACTCAAGGAGCTCGGCGCCCTCGGCATGAAGATCGACCCCAAGTACGGCGGCCTCGGCCTGACCCAGGTCTACTACAACAAAGCGCTGGCCCTGATCGGTTCGGCCAGCCCCGCGATCGGCGTGCTCCTGTCGGCGCACCAGTCGATCGGCGTACCGCAGCCGCTGAAGATGTTCGGCACCCCCGAGCAGAAGCAGAAGTTCCTGCCCCGCTGCGCCACCACCGACATCAGCGCCTTCCTCCTCACCGAGCCGGACGTCGGCTCCGACCCGGCGCGCCTGGCCACGAGCGCGGTGCCCGACGACGGGGGAGACTATGTCCTCGACGGCGTGAAGCTGTGGACGACCAACGGCGTGGTCGCCGACCTGCTGGTGGTGATGGCCCGGGTGCCCAGGAGCGAGGGCCACAAGGGCGGCATCACCGCCTTCGTGGTGGAGAGCGACTCACCCGGCATCACCGTCGAGAACCGCAACTCCTTCATGGGCCTGCGCGGCATCGAGAACGGCGTCACCCGCTTCCACCAGGTCCGCGTCCCGGCCGCGAACCGCATCGGCCCCGAGGGCGCGGGCCTCAAGATCGCCCTGACCACCCTCAACACCGGCCGTCTCTCGCTGCCCGCGTCCTGTGTGGCCGCCGGCAAGTGGAGCCTGAAGATCGCCCGTGAGTGGTCGGCCGCCCGCGAGCAGTGGGGCAAGCCCATCGCCCAGCACGAGGCGGTCGGCGCGAAGATCAGCTTCATCGCGGCGACGACCTTCGCCCTGGAGGCCGTCCTCGACCTGTCCTCTCAGATGGCCGACGAGGACCGCAACGACATCCGCATCGAGGGCGCGCTGGCCAAGCTCATCGCCTCCGAGATGGGCTGGCGGATGGCCGACGAGCTGGTTCAGATCCGCGGCGGCCGCGGTTTCGAGACGGCCGCGTCCCTCGCCGCCCGCGGCGAGCGGGCGGTCCCCGCCGAACAGGTCCTGCGGGACCTGCGGATCAACCGCATCTTCGAGGGCTCGACGGAGATCATGCACCTCCTCATCGCCCGCGAGGCCGTCGACGCCCACCTCACGGTCGCCGGCGACCTCATCGACCCCGACAAGTCCCTCCAGGAGAAGGCGAAGGCGGGCGCGGGCGCCGGCGTCTTCTACGCCAAGTGGCTGCCCAAGCTGGTCGCGGGACCGGGGCAGCTGCCGTCCTCGTACGGCGAGTTCAAGCACGCGGGCGTCGACCTCGCCCCGCATCTGCGGCACGTGGAGCGGCACGCCCGCAAGCTCGCCCGCTCCACGTTCTACGCCATGTCCCGCTGGCAGGGCCGGATGGAGACCAAGCAGGGCTTCCTCGGCCGGATCGTGGACATCGGCGCGGAGCTCTTCGCGATGAGCGCGGCCTGCGTGCGCGCCGAGCTGCTGCGCTCGCGCGGTGAGCACGGCCGCGAGGCCTACCAGCTCGCCGACGCCTTCTGCCGCCAGTCCCGGCTGCGCGTCGACGAGCTCTTCGGCCGCCTGTGGAGCAACACCGACGACCTGGACCGCAAGGTCGTCAAGGGCGTCATGGCGGGCTCCTACGAGTGGCTGGAGCAGGGCATCGTCGACCCGTCCGGGGACGGCCCGTGGATCGCCGAGGCGGCCCCGGGACCGAGCGAACGGGAGAACGTCCACCGCTCGATCGGGTGAGTCGTCGTACACCGGTGCGCAGGGTGTCCTCCTTGGGGGGACACCCTGTCCTGGCGCGCGCACGGTGCGGCGACAATGGGGGGATGAGCGACAGTCCAAGCCCTCTCGCCGACCCGCACCTCGTCTACGACCCCGTCGTGGGCGACGGTCCCAAGGACGTGGTGGTCCTCGGCTCCACCGGCTCGATCGGCACCCAGGCCATCGACCTCGTGCTGCGCAACCCGGACCGGTTCCGGGTGACGGGCCTGTCCGCCAACGGCGGCCGGGTCGCCCTCCTCGCCGAACAGGCCCGGCTGCTGCGGGTGCGGACCGTCGCGGTGGCCCGCGAGGACGTCGTGCCGGCCCTGCGCGAGGCGCTCACCGCCGAGTACGGCGCGGGAGAGCCGCTGCCCGAGATCCTGGCCGGACCCGACGCGGCCACCCGGCTCGCCGCCTCCGACTGCCACACCGTCCTCAACGGCATCACGGGCTCCATCGGTCTCGCGCCCACCCTCGCCGCCCTGGAGGCGGGCCGCACCCTCGCGCTCGCCAACAAGGAGTCGCTCATCGTCGGCGGCCCACTGGTCAAGGCGCTCGCGAAGCCCGGCCAGATCATCCCGGTGGACTCCGAGCACGCGGCCCTCTTCCAGGCCCTGGCCGGCGGCGCCCGGGCCGACGTCCGCAAACTGGTCGTCACCGCCTCCGGAGGGCCCTTCCGCGGCCGCACCAAGGCGCAGCTGGCGAACGTCACGGTCGAGGACGCCCTCGCCCACCCCACCTGGTCCATGGGCCCGGTGATCACGATCAACTCCGCGACCCTCGTCAACAAGGGCCTGGAAGTCATCGAGGCGCACCTCCTCTACGACATTCCCTTCTCCCGCATTGAGGTGGTCGTGCACCCGCAGTCGTATGTCCACTCGATGGTTGAGTTCACGGACGGATCGACACTGGCCCAGGCGACGCCCCCCGACATGCGCGGGCCCATCGCCATCGGCCTCGGCTGGCCGCAGCGCGTCCCCGACGCGGCACCGGCCTTCGACTGGAGCACCGCGTCGACCTGGGAGTTCTTCCCGCTCGACGACGAGGCGTTCCCCTCGGTGAACCTGGCCCGGCACGTGGGCGAGCTCGCGGGCACGGCTCCGGCGGTGTTCAATGCCGCAAACGAGGAGTGCGTGGAGGCCTTCCGCAAGGGCGCGCTCCCGTTCAACGGGATCATGGAGACCGTCACCCGGGTCGTGGAGGAGCACGGCACGCCGGCGACGGGAACTTCCCTCACCGTGTCGGACGTCCTCGAGGCGGAGACCTGGGCCCGGGCCCGGACACAAGAACTGACGGCTACCGCGGAGGCGCGTGCATGACAGCCCTGATGATGATCCTCGGCATAGTCGTCTTCGCGGTCGGCCTGCTGTTCTCGATCGCCTGGCACGAGCTGGGCCACCTCTCCACGGCCAAACTCTTCGGCATCCGGGTGCCGCAGTACATGGTCGGCTTCGGCCCCACCCTGTTCTCCCGCAGAAAGGGCGAGACCGAGTACGGATTCAAGGCCATCCCGTTCGGCGGCTACATCCGCATGATCGGCATGTTCCCGCCCGGTGAGGACGGCCGGGTGACCGCCCGCTCCACCTCCCCCTGGCGCGGCATGATCGAGGACGCCCGCTCGGCCGCGTACGAGGAACTGCAGCCGGGCGACGAGACGCGCATGTTCTACACGCGCAAGCCCTGGAAACGCGTCATCGTGATGTTCGCGGGCCCCTTCATGAACCTGGTGCTCGCGGTGGGTCTCTTCCTCACCGTTCTGATGGGCTTCGGCATCCAGCAGCAGACCACCACCGTCAGCTCGGTCTCCCCGTGCGTCATCTCGCAGAGCGAGAACCGCGACGCGTGCAAGCCGACCGACCCGGCCTCCCCGGCCGCGGCCGCCGGAATGAAGCCGGGGGACAAGATCGTCTCCTTCGCAGGACAGAGGACGGACGACTGGGACAAGCTGTCCGACCTCATCCGGGTCAGCGCCGGCAAGGACGTGGCCATCGTCGTCGACCGCAAGGGCCAGGAGCTGACCCTGCACACGAAGATCGCCACCAACCAGGTCGCCAAGAAGGACTCCAGCGGGGCCTACGTCCAGGGCGAGTACGTCAAGGCCGGCTTCCTCGGCTTCAGCGCGGCCACCGGCGTCGTCCAGCAGGACTTCGGCGACTCGGTGTCCTGGATGACCGACCGCGTGGGCGAGGCCGTCGACTCCATCGCCGCCCTCCCCGGCAAGATCCCCGCCCTGTGGAACGCGGCCTTCGACGGCGCGCCCCGCGAGCCCGACTCGCCCATGGGCGTGGTCGGCGCGGCCCGGGTCGGCGGCGAGATCTTCACCCTCGACATCCCGGCCTCGCAGCAGCTCGCGATGGCCGTGATGCTGGTCGCCGGCTTCAACCTCTCCCTGTTCCTGTTCAACATGCTCCCCCTGCTGCCCCTGGACGGCGGGCACATCGCGGGCGCCCTGTGGGAGTCGCTGCGCCGCAACCTGGCGAAGCTGCTGCGCAGGCCCGACCCGGGCCCCTTCGACGTGGCGAAGCTGATGCCGGTGGCCTACGTCGTGGCGGGCGTCTTCATCTGCTTCACGATCCTGGTCCTGATCGCAGACGTCGTGAACCCGGTGAAGATCTCCTAGCGCGGGCCCGGGCCACCTCCCTCGTCCGCGGTTCGACACGGCCCGGCGCCACTTCGGCGCCGGGCCTCCTCCATCGAGTGGGTTTGACGGCCATGGAGGCCCCCCGCCGAGTGGATTCGAGGTGGGTGAGTGCTCCCGCCCCGGGCAGTGCCGTAATCTCGAAGCCTGGAACCCGCCTGAAGACGGGACCTGAGCCTTGATCCACGACTTGGGGTTGCACAGCAGATGACTGCGATTTCTCTCGGCATGCCGTCCGTCCCGACCAAGATCGCCGAGCGCCGCAGGAGCCGGCAGATCCAGGTCGGCTCCGTGGCGGTGGGCGGAGACGCCCCGGTGTCGGTGCAGTCGATGACGACGACGCGTACGTCGG